>JBBIJS010000117.1:0-8814 GCA_037445855.1 Chloroflexota bacterium
TGGTTGAGCAAAAGTATACGCGTGACTATTCCTGTGTCAAGGGGGGTGGTTCTGGTGATTGTACACAAGTGTCATTGCGAGCGAAGCGAAGCAATCGCATTGCTAATGATTGAGATTGCTTCGGCGCAAAAACCGCGCCTCGCAATGACACAATCAAGATGTGTGCAATCACCAGGGGTGGTTCTGGCGACACGGCTGTTGCAAAGTCAGTTCGTAGTCAGGCGCGTAGCGAAGCGGAGTGCCGTTTGCGGCATAGCGCTCGACTCCGCGGCGCTCCGTCGCTCACTACAAACGTGGCGTCTTCCCTGTCAATCGACTTTGCAACAGCCGTGTTCTGGCGATAGAGAATCTTTGTTTTTCCTCTGTGCGCTCTGTGTCCCCTGTGGCTGATTGGACTTTTGGATAAGCACCGGCGAAATCGTCTTTGACCCGCGCGGTCTCTTGTGCTACAATATCGCCGCGGCGTTTTTGCGCCATCATTTTGTTTTCAAAGGAGAGACCCGATGGGTTCTAATTGGTTCTTCACTCAGTTTCCTCCCTCGCGGCACGGAATCGAAAACGAATTGCGGCTGTCGTTCTGGAAAGCCGGCTATGGGCAGATGTGGTTCAGCTGCACCAAAGACGCGCCGCCGTTTGAAGTGGACGGGCACTGGCACGATAAAAACTTTTCGGTCGAATGGCAGCCGATGGATTATGTGCGGCTCCAGATGAAAGACGCCAGCGAGGAATTGCTCGATACCTTTCAGCGGATGCTTAGACACAAGGCGCTCGCCGCGTACAAGAACGACAGCGGCAACGTCGTCGTCGAATGGCGCGTCAAGGATGCCGACGCGCGCTTTCAGGAATTGCAATCCAGCGGCGTCGCCGAACTCGAACGCCTCGACAAATAGTCCAAGTGTCCGCGAATCACGCGAAGCTTCGCCAATTTTATTTTTCGCGTTGATTCGCGTGATTCGCGGGTAGAATTTGAAGCATGAAACTCGTCCTTCTTGATTCGCACGCGCTGATCCACCGCGCGTACCACGCGATCCAACCCAGTCTGACCAGCCCCACCGGCGAGCCAACCAACGCGACCTACGGCTTTACATCGACGATTCTCAAGGTGCTAAGCGACGAAAAGCCGGAACTGGTCGCCGCGGCGTTCGACGTGGGTCCCAGTTTCCGCAGCGAATTGTTCGCGGAGTACAAGGGCACGCGCGCGGAACTGGCGGACGATCTGCGCCCGCAGTTGCAGCGCTCGCGCGAGGTGGTCGAGGCGTTGGGGATTCCGGCGTTCGGCATCGCGGAGTATGAGGCAGACGATCTACTCGGCACGCTGGCGCGGCAAGCGAGCGAACGCGGCGACATCGAGACCCTGATCGTCACCGGCGACACCGACACGCTGCAGCTCGTTAGTCCGCGCGTGCGCGTCCTGATGTTCTCGCCGCAAGCCGGCGCAGGACCGATGGTGGTGTACGACGAAGCCGCGGTGAAGAAACGCTACGCGCTCGAGCCGCGCCAACTGATCGATTTCAAGGCGCTCAAAGGCGATCCATCCGACAACATTCCCGGCGTGAACGGCATCGGCGAAAAGACCGCGACGAAACTCGTCCACACGTACGGAACGGTCGAAAACATTTACGCGCATCTGGACGAGATCGAGCCGCGCTGGCGCGAGAAATTGCGCGCCGGCAAAGACCAGGCGTTCCTCGGCAAGAAACTTGTCACGATCGTTACCGACGCGCCGGTGGAGCTGGATCCCGCCGCCTGCCGCGTCGAAGAGTTTGACCGCGCGCGCGTCGTGACGCTCTTCCGCGAACTCGGCTTCCGCAGTCTGATCGAGCGGTTGCCCGGCGCGAAGGTTACACAAGGCGAAGCGACCGCGGGCGACAACGCGCCGGCGTCCAAGCCCGCCCCAGACGCGAGCGCGTACCACGCTGTGGATAGCGCTGCCGCGCTGGATGTGCTCGTCGCGCGGCTCACAGCGGTCAAGCAATTCGTCGTCGATGTGGAGACGACCGACACGGACGCGATGCGTGCGGAGTTGGTCGGGCTGGCGATTGGAGTGGGGAACGGCGAGGCGTATTACATTCCAGTGGCACAAGACGGCAGACGGAAGGCGGGAGACGGAGAGCAGGCACAGTTGTCGTTCGACACAAATCCTCCGTCCGCCGTCGCTCGTCTTCCGTCGCTCGCGCGCGATGATGTTCTCGCCAAGCTCAAGCCGGTCTTCGAGGATGCGCGCATCGCCAAGTACGCGCACAACGCCAAATACGATATGACGGTGCTCGCCGAAGCCGGCGTCGAGACGCGTGGCTTGGCGTTCGATTCGATGATCGCCGCGCATTTGCTCGAACCGAGCGGGCAGTCGGTTGGCTTGAAGAGTTTGGTCTTCACCAAGTTCGGCGTCGAGATGACGGAGATCGAGGCGCTCATCGGCAAGGGTAAACACCAGATCACGATGGACGCGGTCGATCCCGCGCTCGTCACGCGCTATGCTTGCGCGGATGCGGACTATACTTTTCGGTTGGTTGAAACCTACCAGCCGCAATTGAAAGAGCTGGGTTTTGAAAAACTCTTCACCGAAGTCGAGCTGCCGCTCGTGCCGGTGCTGATGGAGATGGAACGCACCGGCGTTTTGCTCGATCTGGATTTTCTGAAAACGATGTCGGTCGATCTTGCAAAGCGTTTGCAGGAACTGGAAGCGCAGATTCAGACGCAGGTCGGCGCGCCGCTGAACATCGCGTCGACCCAGCAGCTCGCCGACGCGCTGTTCAATCGGCTCAAGTTGCCGACGGCTGGGTTACCCAAGACGAAAGGCGGCAAGATTTCGACGGCGGCGGACGTGTTGGAGTCGCTGCGCGGGGCGCACCCGGTCATTCCGCTGATCCTCGAACACCGCGAACTCGCGAAACTCAAAGGCACGTACGTCGATGCGCTGCCCGCGCTGGTTCTGCCGCGCACCGGGCGCGTCCACACGGATTACAACCAGACGGGTACCGTCACCGGCCGCGTGTCGTCGTCGAATCCGAATTTGCAGAACATTCCGATCCGCACCGAGTTGGGCAGGCAGGTTCGACGCGCGTTCATCGCGCCGCGTGGCAGCCAGCTGATTAGCGCGGACTATTCGCAAGTCGAGCTGCGGATTCTCGCTCACATCACGCACGATCCCGGCTTGCTCGACGCGTTCGCGCGCGGCGAAGACATTCACGCGGCGACGGCCGCGCGCTTGTTCAACGTCCCGCTCGAGCAGGTGACGCCGGAGATGCGGCGGCACGGCAAGACGATGAACTTTGGCATCGCCTACGGCATCACCGATTACGGCATCGCCGCGCGCACCGAGCTGTCGCAAGCCGAGGCGCGGCAGTTGATCGACAATTACTTTACGCAGTTTGCCGGCGTCAAAAAGTACATCGAAGACACCAAGCGCGAGGCGCGCGCGCGCGGTTACGTGCAGACGCTGCTGGGTCGGCGGCGCGCGTTCCCGGAATTGCGCGAGGGCGCGCGCGTCAACGTGGCGCTCCGCAACTCCGCCGAGCGCGAGGCGATCAATATGCCGATTCAGGGCAGCGCGGCGGACATTATCAAGCTGGCGATGAATCGCCTGCATCGCGAGTTACACGCGCGGAATTTGAAGAGCCGGATGACGCTGCAAGTTCACGACGAGTTGGTGCTCGAATGTCCGGACGACGAGGCGCGCGTCGTCGCGCGGCTGGTGCGCGAGATAATGGAAAACGCATACCCGCTGGAATCAAAACTGAAAGTGGATGTGGGTGTGGGGCAAAACTGGGACGCGCTAAAGTCAATGGCGAATGAGCAATGACGGATGACAAACGGGTGATCGACGCGCGGTGGGTTGGCGCGGTCATGGCGTTGGTTTTCTTGATCGCCTTTTTCGCGCTGGCGAAGAGCCAGCCCGTCTCCTGGAATGACATTGCGCGCACCGCGACCGTCGAATCGTTAGTGGAGCGCGGCGTCTGGACCATCGATGGTTCGCCCTGGCTGGACGCGACGAAGGACAAGGTCTTCCTCACCGGCAAATTTTATTCCGACAAGATGCCGCTGCTGTCGCTGCTCGGCGCGGGCGTCTACGCCGCAGCGCGTTTTGGTTGGGGCGCGTCGCTTGCGCCCGGCTGCGCGCATTCGTGCGCGTATTTCTGGCTCGCGTTTGTTCTGGCGGGAATCCCGGCGGCGCTGATGATCTGGCTCTTTTTCGATTACGCGCGTCGAGTCGGTGCGCCACTGAGGGGCGCGCTGATTGGCGCGCTGGCGTTCGGGCTGGGCACGATGATTTTTCCGTACGCGCTTGTTTTCAATCATCACGTTCCCGCCGCCGCGAGTTTGTTCGCCAGTTATTACGTCCTGACGACCCGCGGCGCGACGACTCGCCAATGGCTGTTCGTCGCCGGACTGCTTGCCGCGCTTGCCATCTCTTTCGATGTCTTGTCTGGCGTCACCGCCGCCGCGCTGGTCGGCATCGCGCTCGTCCGGCAGCGCCCCCGGTTTGCCTACTTTGCGATAGGCGCGGCAATTCCGCTCGTCATCACCGCGCTGCTGGATTACCAAATCGCGGGAACGATCATCCCCGCGTATATGATTACGAATGGCTACAATTATCCCGGCTCGGCGTTCCCGGCGACAGTGGGCGGCAACGGCACGCCGGACGATTACGCCGCGTACGCGTTCCGGATGTTTCTTGGCGGACAGGGACTGTTCGCCTACAATCCGCTGCTGCTATTCGCGATCGCCGGCGTGGTGGGCGTTGCGCTGAGCCGCACGCACGCGCTGCAGATCGAAGCGGTCTTTATAGCGCTCGCGTTTGCCGCGCTGTGCGTCTACCTCGCGCTGTTCACCGGCAACCTGGGCGGCGCCGCGTACGGCGAACGCTGGTACGTCGCCGCCATTCCGATGCTGTTCACCTTTATCTTTTTCGCGCCGCCGCTGAACGCGGCGACGTGGCAGAATATCGCGTGGGTCCTTTTCTTGCCGCTGCTCGCGCTTTCGGTCTTTTCGACGCTGCAAGGCGCGCAGGGTCCCTGGCTGTACTCGCCGCCGCCGCTGCAGATGACGCGCGACGTCAATCATTTTCCGATCTTCGGGTTCAAGTGGAACCTTACGCTTCCGTGACGCGGCTGATTTCCTCACGCCGAACTCGCTGGCTCTTGGTTGGGATTCTATTGTGCGGGTTCGCCCTGCGCGCGTTTGAATTTCCAAACAATCCACCGGGTTTCTACGTTGACGAAGCCGGCGTGGGCTATGAAGCGTATTCTTTGCTCAAGACCGGCGCAGATCGCTGGGGCATTCAACTGCCGGTTTATTTTATCAGTTGGGGCTCCGGGCAGAGCGTCCTGTATTCCTATCTAACGGCGCCGATCATCGCGACTTTCGGTTTATCGATTTTCTCGACGCGCTTGTTGAGTTTGATGGTCGGTGCGCTCACGCTTCCGCTCCTCTTTGCGACGGTCAAGCGCGCGCACGGAGAAACCGCCGCGCTCGTCGCGACGGCGGCGCTTGCGGTGATGCCCTGGCACGTGATGATCTCGCGCTGGGCGCTCGATGCGAATCTGCTGCCATTCTTTTTGCTGCTGGGAACGTGCACTGTCGCGCGCGCGCTGGAACACCGCTCCGCGTCGAGCATTATTATCGCGCTGCTGCCCTGGGGACTGGCGTTGTATGCCTATGCTATGGCGTTCATCGTCGTCCCCGTCCTAGTAGTTCTCGTCTTTGCGTTCTACCGCAAATCGATTCTGGGCAGTCGCAGTTGGTGGGGCGCGTTGGCGCTGTTTGGATTGTTGGCGTTTCCCATCGCGCTGTTCCTCGTCAAGAACTTTGTCTTTCAGCGCGCGCTCGCGGTCGAATCTCTTTTGCCCTTCGGAATCCCCTTCTTGCCGATCAGCCGCTTAGCCCAGATCGCTTCGCCGCTGACCACGCGATTGACCAACAATTTGCTTTTTGTGATCAGCGGCTTTCAGGATGGCGAGATTAGGAACGCGGTGCTGGGCGTCGCGCCGATTTTCATCGTTCTACTTCCGCTTGCGCTCGTCGGCGGGGGAGCCTTGGGGCAAGAGGTCAAGGCATCGGGCAAAGCCGATTTGTTCTGGCTGTGGCTGTTCGCGTGCCTGCCGCTTTTCTTTCCTGCCGATCTGGCGATCAACCGCATCAACGCGATCTTTATTCCGATGTTGGTGGTCGCGGTGGTTGGCTTGCTGCGATTGTATGCCGCGCTCCCGCGCGCTCGCGCACGGCGAATCCTCCGGCTTGGTGTTACCGCGTTGATTGTCGTTCAAGCCGGTGTTTTCGTGGTCGATTACTTTTTTGTCTATCCAGCACAGCCGGACACTGAGCTAGCGTTCTTCAAAGGTTTTGATCGCGCGCTGAACAAGGGATTGACAATCGCAGACGTGTCGGATAACATCTTGGTGACCAACCGCATCGCGCTGCCGTACTTTCTCACTGCGTTCTCTTCGGCGTATCCGCCTGACCGCTATCCGCGCGATCTCCAGTATACGATAGAGCAGGGCGCGGTGAACGTTCAATCGCTCGGTCGATTTTATTTTGGGATGGAGAATTTGCCGAATCCAAGTGGTTCGTTTACCTATGTGCTTGCCAAGTGGGATGAGGCGCCGTGCGCGCGTCCCCAGTCCTTCCTGGAAACGCGTTTGTGGAAGGTCGGTCGATGCGATCTAACCGCCGGGTCTGCGAGTCGACCATGACTCATGAATTATTCTTCTCGCCGGCGGATTATGCGGTCTTTGAAAATGCGCTGACCTACAACGCTGAGTACGATGGCGAGCGCGAACGTGTCCGGAACAAGCTCGCCGCGCTGCACCAGCTGATCTATCCCGAGATTCGGCGGCGTAAATGGGATCTGCATCCGCACTGGATGCCGCAGTGGCTCATCAGCGCGTCGCGCATTTCGCCGGCGACTTCGCGCATCGACTTTATGACGCTGCGGTACTCCAAGCCGGAAACGACGATCAAGCTGATGAGGCGGCAGCTCATCGAGGACTTTGGACATTTTTATGCGAACGCGATGCTCGCCGCGCGCATCGACAAAGACGGGTTCGCCATCGAGTTGTACATCAGCGAAAAGGCGTGGGTCGACGCACAGAATTTGAAGAATCGATTGCAAGAAGGTACGCAGGAGCGCGGCCATTTCCGGACGCTGCTCGCGGAGCTTGGCGGCGAGCATACGTTTCGGCTGTCGCAGTTCGTGCGCGGCGAAGAGCGTCCGATCGGTTATCAGGACATTCTGCGCGCCAAAGCCAGCCGTCTCGTCAACGTGGGGATGCTGAACTCGACGATGGAGAAGTACAAGCCCGGTGGACACACGCTGCGCCTTGGGATTGATTACGCGTCGGACGACCCGCGTCTCCGCGCGGATCAAATCGCCGACGAAATACTGATGCGCCTAGATCAACTGTATCCAATTTACGCGTTCCTGAGTTGGTCGCCCAAGAACGATCATAGGAAAAAAGATGCTGATCAGAAATCAACTCGCCGAGCTCGTTAAGCAAGCGATCCGAAACGCGCAGACCGCCGGCGCGCTGCCGCCGTTCGATCTGCCTGAAGTGTTCATCGAGCGCCCGCAGAAAAAGGAATGGGGTGATTTCGCCACGTCGCTGCCGCTGAAACTCGCGCGCGACGCCAAGCGCGCGCCGCTGCAAATCGCGCAAGTGATCGCCGCGCATTTTCCGGCGAGCGCGGTGGTTGCGCGGGTCGCGCCGAGCGCGCCGGGCTTTGTCAACATCATCTTGAACGATGCCTGGCTGGCGCGGCAGGTCGACGCGATCCTCGCGGAGGGCGCGCAGTTCGGCAACGTGCAGCCGGCGCGCCGCGAGCGCATCCAGGTCGAGCACGTCAGCGTCAATCCAACCGGACCGATGCACGTCGGCAGCGGGCGCAACGGCGCGATCGGCGATACGCTCGCGAATATTTTGGTCGCCGCCGGTCACGACGTACAGCGCGAGTTCTATATCAACGACAACGGCACGCAAGTGCGGCAGTTCGGCGCGAGTCTGTTCGCGACGTACGCGCAGGCGCTGGGGCGCGACGAGCAAGTGCCGGAAGGCGGCTACCAGGGCGCGTACATCGTCGTGATGGGCAAGCAGTTCGCGCAGCAGCACGGTGACAAGTACTTGCAGTTGCCGCGCGCACAGGCGGTGCGCGAATTGGGGCGGCTGGGGCTCGATTCCGTCCGTGCTTCGATCAGCGAGACGCTTGAGAAAATGAATGTGCGGTTCGATCGGTGGTTCTCTGAGCGCTCGCTGCACGAAAGTGGTTTGTTCGCGCAGATACTCAAGACTTTGAAAGACAAGGGGCTGGTTTACGACAAGGATGATGCGACCTGGTTTGCCGCCCAGGAATTGGGATTGGAGCAAGACGCCGTGCTGATTCGGTCGCCGCAGGTGGTCGCGGAGCCGGACGAGCGTCCCACGTACCTCGCGTCAGATATTGCGTACGTCTGGGATAAGCTCGCGGTGCGCCAGTTCGACCGCGCAATTTACGTTTGGGGCGCGGATCATCACGGCGACGTGCCGCGCGTGATGGCAGCGGCGCGCGCGCTGGGGCTGGATCCGAATCGGATTGCGATCTTGGTGTATCAATTCGTCACGCTGCGGCGCGGCGCGGAGCTGGTGAAGATGAGCAAGCGCACCGGCGAATTCGTCACCCTCGACGAGTTAATCGAGGAAGTCGGCGCGGACGCGGTCCGCTTTATGCTCATCACGCGCACCGCCGATACGCCGATGGATTTCGATCTCGATCTCGCGGTCAAGCAGTCGGACGAGAACCCGGTGTACTATGTGCAGTACGCGCACGCGCGCATCGCCAGCA
>JBBIJS010000118.1:0-8712 GCA_037445855.1 Chloroflexota bacterium
CTTTCGCGTTGATTCGTGAGGATTCGCGGGGAAGGTCTAGAACCGGTGCCACGCAATCACTTGCGGAAATAGCGCGCGGATAAAGTCCGCGCCAGCATCCACCGCGTCCTGATCGGTCGAGACGACCGGCACGTGGAGCCGGACCGTCAGCACGCCCTGCGCCGGGTCGCGATCAAAATCCGACCACAGGTACCAGTAGAAAACGATGCGCCGCTCGTTGTCCTTGCTCAGCGTGGCTTTCTGCACGAAGAGGCGGCTCGCGCCAATCGTGATCGGCGCGACGCCATTTTCAATCAGCGTCCAGCCCGCCGCCGGGTATGACGTGATCGGCGTATGCTCGAAGAGAAAGTAGCTCTTGCGTCCGCGGCTGCCAAAAACCGAGAACCACGCTTGATGCCCCCGATCATCGTGATAGAGATTGGACAGCGCGAGGTCGGGATTCTCAAACCACTCGCCGACCGCCGAACCCAGGTCGTACGGCGCGCCGCTCCAGCGTCCCAACTGAGCCGGCAGCGCTGTCAATCCGCCGATCGTCAAGTCAAGCGGACTCGCGACCGCGCTCTCGTTCGGCGTGATCTGGTACCAACCGGCGACATCGATATTGTAAGTATTCAGCGGGACCGGCGTGGATGGCGGCGCCGGCGTGGGCAGCGGCGGCGTCGCGCGCGCGCTGAGCAGCACTGTGGCAACACCCGCCACCAGTATGATCGCGAAAAGCGCAACGTAGCGCAAGCGGCTCATGACGGCGCGATGACTTCCCAGCGCACGTTCGACGCGCCCACCAGTTTCGCGATGCCGAGCAGCAGCGCGAACGCGAAGAGGAAAAGCACCGGACTCGACCAGGAGTGAAAGTAATCGAGTCCGACTTGCGCGCCCCACGCGGACGCGATCGCAAACAGCAGCGTGAGGCGCAGCGTGTTTGCCGCGAGCGCGATCGGAATCGCCGCCAGAAGCACGATGCCGCGCGCCCACGCGCGCGCGCGCACGATATACACCCACAGCGTCACCAGCGTCGTGATGGCGATCACCGACCGCAGCCCGCCGCACGGGATGCCGACGGTGAACGTCGAGTTCGGCAGAAAGACTTGCGAGCCATCATGGCGCGCCGCCACGCCGACAAATTGCGCGAACGCCGTCGCGCTCGTCGCGGTCCACCCTTCCAACAACGGACCGAATCGTTCTGCCAGCGGCAGCGGAACCATAAAAATCAAAAAGCCCAGCGGGAAAAGGAAACGCCGCGCGAGTTGCCAACCGAAGAGTGCGATCAGCAAACCGAGCAGCGCAACCGGCATCATCAATGCCGAAATATAGTACGCGCGCCACGCGGTCGCCCAGAGGTGCGCGAACAGCGCGGCGATAACCAACACGAGACCCAGGTTGTTCGGCGCGGGCGCGCGCTCGGTGAATACCTTGCGCCGCGTCCAGACGAAATACAGAGAGATGAGCAGTACGAGTGGACCGTGCGAGTAGTACGGATCGCTCAACCACGCGTCGCCGAGCCAGAGCCAGGTGGGGAAAAAGAGGAGGACGACCGCCGCGAAGATCAATGCGGCAAAGCGCGGGCTGGTTTTCATTTCTTGCATCATGGCGCAGAGTATACCCGCGTTGTTTTCACGCGTCAAGATATTGCGCGACTGTCATGTTGGGTGAAATGTAACCTCAGTTGTCAATGAACTTTAGTTGTCCGCGCGCAGCCGATAGCCCACGCCCGGCTCGGTCAACACATAGCGCGGGCGCGTCGGATCGATTTCGATTTTGCGGCGCAGGTTGCTGATATTGACGCGCAGCATGTGCGTCTCTTGCTCGTACCCCGCGCCCCAGACCGCGCGGAGCAGCTGATGGTGCGTTAGGACTTTGCCCGCGTTCGCCACCAACGCGCGCAACAAGTCGTACTCGGTGGGAGTCAGTTGAACCTCTTGCCCAATCACCGTGACGACGCGCCGCGTGAGATCGACGCGCAGATCGCCGGTCGTAAAAATTGGCGTATCGCTGAGAGGGAGGGTATGCCGCAGCGCCGCGCGCATGCGCGCCAACAATTCACCGATGCTGAAGGGTTTGGTGAGATAGTCGTCCGCGCCGGCGTCCAGCGCGGCGATTTTATCTTGCTCATGCTCGCGGACGGAGAGAATGAGAATCGGAATCTTCGTCCACTCGCGCAGCGTCCGCGTCACTTGGATTCCGTCCATATCCGGCAAGCCCAGATCGAGGATCACCAAATCGGGACGATGCGCGATGACCGCGGACAGCGCCTCACCCCCGGTTGCGGCTTCGAACACGTGGTGTCCGTGCGCGGTCAGCGACACGCGCAGGAATTTTCGGATCGGCGGCTCGTCGTCCACCACCAGCACGCGCAACCCTGGCTCGCTCACGCTGTCGATCCCTTTGCCAACGGCAGCGTCAGCGCAATGATCGTTCCGCCGCCTGCGCGGTTCTCAGCTCTGATTGCGCCGCCATGCGCCTCGACGATGCCTCTGCAAATGGACAAGCCAAGCCCGGTGCCGGTGACTTTTTCAGAACGTTGCACGCGGAAATATTTGTCGGCTAGGGCGGGCCGCGCTTCAAGACGGACGAGTTTTCGTGGACTCTCCGGGCGCTGCACGCGATAGAATTTGTCGAACACGCGCGTCAGGTCTTGGCGCGGAATCCCGATTCCACGATCCGCAACTTGGATTTGCAGGTGGTCTTCTGACATACCTACATCGATTTGGATGGGTGTCTCCGGCAGCGAGTACTTGATCGCATTGTCCAGTAGATTCGCTATCACTTGAACCATCAACACAAAATCCATCGGGACCATAGGGAGGGTGGATTTTATGTTCACCGTGACGTTTCGATCTTGGAGTGGCTTTGCCAGACGATCCAGCGCGGAACCGATGACATCTTGCGCATCACAGGGTTCCTGTTTTACGCGCATCGCGCCGGCTTCAATGCGCGACATGTCGAGGAGATCGCCGACGACGTGATTGAGCCGCTGGGCTTGTTCGTACGCCGTCTCGACCATGTTTCGCCGCGTCTCCGCGTCAAGTTGGGGCGAGTCTTCGAGCAAACTACTCAACGTGCCGGTAATCGAAACGAGCGGCGTACGGAGATCGTGCGAAATCGAATTGAGCACCGCCGTCTGAAGTTTTTCGGTCGCTTGCAGCAGTTGCGCCTGCCGCGCTTGCTCCGCGAGTTGGGTGCGCTCGATCGCGAGCGCGGCTTGGTTCGCGAACGAGTCGAGCAAGCGGCTCTGCTCCTGGGTCAGGTAAGAGACCGGGTTCGTGGGCTTGACGCCGAGGACGCCGACCACGCCGCGAAACGTCTTCAGCGGTCGGCAATGGATCGGCGCCGCCGGCAGCGTGTCCGTGCCGCGCCCTGCCGGTTCGTTGTGCTGGTACGTCCAACTGGCGACGGCAGATTCATTTTCGGTCAGGGCAAAGCCGGGGCTCACCGCGCCCACCTTCAGCGCTTCGCCTTCCGGTAGTAGAATGACGATTTCGCGGCTGAAGGTTTCGCTGACGTGCTTGATGACGGCTTGGAGAATCCCCTCGATGCCGCTCGTCGCCGCAAGATCGCGCGTGAATTCGTAGAGTTCCGCGGTCTGCGCTTCGCGCTGCTGCGCCGCCTCCGCTTGTTCGCGCACGCGGACCGTCAGCGCGCTGATCACCAAACCGACAATCAGCAAGCCCACGAATGTCAGAATGTACTGCGTGTCGGTTACCGCAAAAGTGAACGCCGGCGGAACAAAGAAAAAATCCAGCGCCAAAACGCTCAAGATCGCCGCGACGATCGAGGGACCGCGTCCGAGATATGCCGCCGCGACGACCACGACGACGAGGTACAGCATGACCAGATTTGCCGGATCGATGCTGGAGTGAATCGGTAAACCGAGCACCGTCGCTGCCGCCACCAATCCAAGACTTGTCAGGTATCGTCGGAATGGGCGATGCGGCGTCCATCCCGTCGACTCGAACGTCGGCGAAGAAGGAGGGACTTCGCCGCTGATGACATAGACGTCGATGTCTCCGCTTCTACGAATGATCTGGTCAACGACCGAACCGCGCAGAAACTCGAGCAGGCGCGGGCGCACCGGCTTGCCGGCGATGATCTTGGTAATGTTATGCGAGCGCGCGAACCTGACGACGGTTTCGGCAACGGCGATGCTTGGTACCGTCAATGTCTTGGCGCCCAATTCTTCCGCGAGATGCAACATCCGCTCGATGCGGCTGCGCTGCTGACGCGACAGTCGCCCGTGATTCGGCGTCTCGACGTAAACCGCGAACCATTCCGCGTCCAACTCGTCCCCCAGACGCCGCGCCGTGCGAATCAGCCGCTCGCTCAACGCGCCGGGGCTGACGCAGACCAGCAGGCGCTCCGTGGTTGCCCAGGGACCGGCAATCGCGCGCGTTTCCATATACGCGCGCATCTGGTCATCCACGCGATCAGCCGTTCGCCGCAATGCGATTTCGCGCAGCGCGGTCAGGTTACCCTTGCGAAAGAATTTTTCGATGGCGCGGGCCGCTTGCTCGGACACGTAGACCTTGCCATCCTTGAGGCGCTGCAGCAATTCATCTGGCGCGAGATCGATCAATTCGATTTCGTTGGCTTGTTCGATGATGTTGTCGGGAACCGTTTCATGGACGACGATGCCAGTGATTTGCGCGACCACGTCGTTCAGACTTTCGAGGTGCTGGATATTGAGCGTGGTGTAGACGTCGATGCCGGCGGCGAGGATTTCCTGAACGTCGAGGTAACGCTTGGGATGACGCGAGCCAGGCGCATTCGTGTGCGCGAATTCATCCACGAGCGCGAGCTGCGGCTGGCGCGCGAGCGCCGCGTCCACGTCCATTTCGGCGAGGACGCGACCGCGATATTCGATTTGCTTGCGCGGTAGAATTTCCAAACCTTCCGCGAGCGCTTCCGTTTCGGCGCGGTGGTGCGTCTCGACGTACGCGACCACTACATCGACGTTTTCAGATTGGCGCGCGCGCGCCGCTTCCAGCATCGCGTAGGTTTTGCCAACGCCGGCGGCGTAACCGAGAAAGATTTTCAATTTCCCGCGCGCTTGCTGTTTTTCTTCCGCTTGCACCCGCGCGAGCAGTTCGTCGGGATTGGGACGCGAATGTTCCATGGGTCAAGGAGGCGGGATGAAGGCGGAAGGATGAAGAAGACCCGTGCTGTTTTTCATACGCTATCCTTCTGTCTTTGCATCCAATTCAAGAAGGGAATCATGGTCAAGCCCTGAACGATGATAGAAAAGGTGACCACGGCGAAAGTAACGGCGATGATTTCTTCATAGTGCGGGACCTGGCTGGGCAATCCAAGCGCCAGCGCGAGCGCCAACGCGCCGCGCAGTCCACCCCAAAACAAGATATGCTGATGCCGCGGTTCAATTCGCAGCGCCGATCGCGCAAACAAGGCGCAACAGAGATAAACGGCGATCGCGCGTCCCAGAATGACCAGCAGGATGGCAATCGGCGCAACCATCAGGATGCGCGCGAATTCCTGACGCGTTCCATAGATTCCGATCAAGATGAAAATGAACGAATTGACCACAAACGCAACATATTCCCAAAACGACTCTACCGCATCACGACCCTTGGCAGAAATCGATCCTAACGCCCCGACGTTCCCCACCACAAGACCGGCGGTCAGCGTAGCCAATATGCCGGAGACGTGGAATTGTTCCGCCAGAAGGAACGACCCATACGCGGCGATGGTCGTGAAAGTGATTTCGACAAGGTGATCCTCGGTTTGCCCGGCAAGCATCAACACTCCACCGGCGACGAGTCCACCGCACACGAGTCCGCCAACCACCGTGATCGTAAGGGTCTGGGCAACCTCACGTCCAGTGATCGCGTTGCCGCTTGCCAACGCAAGAGCGATACCGAAAGCAACCGCCGCCGTGCCGTCGTTAAAAAGACTTTCTGCTTCGAGCAAAAGCCGCAGCCGCCCGTGAACGCTGGTTGCCTTGAAAGTTGCGATGACGGTAACCGGGTCGGTGGCGGCAATCAGCGCGCCAAATACGATCGCGCTCACCCACTCCCATTGGGCAAAAAGATGCATGCCGATCGCCGTTACGCCCACCGAGAGGAGTACGCCAAGCGTGGCAAGCGTCAAGATAGCTGGAAAATCGCGGCGCAATTCTTGCCATCGGAGGTCCAGAGCGGCTTCAAAGATGAGTGGAGGCAAGAGCAGACCGTAGACAAGTTCCTTCGTCAACCGGACGTTGGGAGTAAATTGCAGCAGAGCCAGCCCCATGCCGGCGATGACCAAACCGACGCTATAGGGGATATGGAGTCGCCGAACCAGCATCGCGACAATCGCCGCAACGAAAAGCAAGAGCTCGGCTTGTTCGAGCGTCAACTCCATAATCGGTGCCTTGAATGAGAATGCTACATCGTTCAGCTCCTATTTTACCACATCTAGCGCCAAATTGAGTTCTAGCACATTGACACGCGGTTCGCCAATCACGCCTAACCAACGCCCTTCGATATATTTATCGACTAGCACGCGCACCTGCGCTACGCTCATCCCGCGCGCACCCGCGACGCGCGGCGCCTGGTACAGCGCGGCGGCAACGCTAATGTCCGGATCAAGCCCGCTGCCGGAAGAGGTGACCAGGTCGATTGGGATCGGCTGCGCGTTCTGCGGATCCGCCGCGTGCAGCGCGTCGACGCGCGCCTTGACCTCATCGATCAGCGCGGGGTTGGTCGGTCCCAGATTAGACCCGGACGAAGCAGCGGCGTTGTACGGAAAAGGCGACGTGGCGGAAAGTCGTCCCCAGAAATATTTCGGATCGTCAAACGGCTGACCGATGAGCGTAGAGCCAACTGGCTTGCCGTCCTTCACGATCAGACTGCCATTTGCCTGCTGCGGAAAGATTATTTGCGCGACCCCGGTCACAGCCAGCGGGTAAAGCAAGCCCGTGATAATCGTCAGAACCAGATACGACACGATGGCTGGACGAAATTGAGAAAGCATGGGTTATCCTCTCGATCAAACTCAATTGCGAAAATGTGGCGCTTGATCGATCTGAAACGGATCGCGGAAGACAGAATCACTGTTGCCGCCGTCCGGCGATTTCTGCGCCGGTTGTGTTGGGAGATACACCGTGATCTGAAGGTTTTCGTGCCCGGCTCTTTCAAGTTCTTCGTTGATCAGCGCGGCGGCGTTCAGGTGAACCCACAGCGCGATCACGCCGAAGACGAAAAGCACAATCCCGATGCCAACCACTTCATTCGCCCACGCCGGCAAACCATCTCTCCCTTCGAGCACCAGCGCGGCCAGCATGACCACCACGAGGATGTACAAAACGAACCAGGAAGACTGGTGTTGTTTCTTTGGCATTCGACCCTCCTATGCTAAATGCAGAAACGCGAGCACGCCATCGATCAACTTGATGCCGATGAACGGCGCGATCAAGCCGCCGACGCCGTAGACGAGCAGATTGTTGCGCAAGAGCACCGCCGCGCCTACGGGCTGATACTTGACGCCGCGCAGCGCCAGCGGAATGAGCGCAACGATGATGAGCGCGTTGAAGATCACCGCGGACATGATCGCGCTCTGCGGCGTCGCCAAGCCCATGATGTTCAGCGCGCCGAGTTGCGGATAGGTGCTGGCGAACGCGGCGGGGATGATCGCAAAGTATTTGGACACGTCGTTCGCGATACTGAACGTGGTCAGCGCGCCGCGCGTCATCAATAGCTGCTTGCCGATCTCGACAATCTCCAACAACTTGGTCGGGTTCGAGTCGAGATCGACCAGGTTGCCGGCTTCCTTCGCGGCTTGCGTGCCGGTGTTCATCGCGACGGCGACGTCGGCTTGCGCGAGCGCGGGCGCATCGTTGGTGCCATCGCCGGTCATCGCGACCAAGCGCCCGCCGGCTTGATATTCGCGGATGAGTTTGAGTTTCGTCTCCGGCGTCGCCTGCGCGAGAAAATCGTCCACGCCGGCTTCGGCAGCAATCGCCGCGGCGGTCAGCGGATTGTCGCCGGTGATCATCACCGTCTTGATGCCCATCCGCCGCAATTCGGCGAAGCGTTCTTTGATGCCGCCCTTGACAATGTCCTTCAACTGGATCACGCCGAGCACATGCGCGCCATCGGCAACCACCAGCGGCGTGCCGCCCTGCTTGGCAATCGAATCGACCGCCGAACGCACCGAATCCGGAAATTGACCGCCCTTTTGCCGAACGTACGCTTCGATCGCATCTGCCGCGCCTTTGCGGATTTCGCGGTGATCGAGGTTGACGCCGCTCATTCGAGTCTGCGCTGTGAACGGGACGAACGTTGCTCCGATTTCCTGGATGTTCCGCTCGCGCAGTTGGTATCTCTCCTTTGCCAGAACGACGATACTGCGACCTTCCGGCGTCTCATCGGCGAGCGAAGCAATTTGCGCGGCGTCGGCGAGTTCCTGCTCGTTCACGCCAGACGCCGGCATGAACGCAGTGGCTTGTCGATTGCCGAGCGTGATCGTGCCGGTCTTGTCGAGCAGCAGCACGTCCACGTCGCCCGCGGCTTCGACCGCGCGCCCGGACATGGCGATCACGTTCGCCTGAATCATGCGGTCCATGCCGGCGATGCCGATGGCAGATAGCAAGCCGCCAATCGTCGTCGGGATGAGGCAGACGAGGAGCGCGAAGAGTACCGTGATCGTGATCGGCGTGCCGTGCCCAGCCGCGCCAACGCTGTAAAGCGAATAGGGCAGCAGCGTCGCGCAGACGATCAAGAA
>JBBIJS010000119.1:0-8609 GCA_037445855.1 Chloroflexota bacterium
TAGTGAATCAAGTGATACAGGAACGACGAGCGCACAGTATCATCCTCGGACTTGGAACCGAATCCCAACAGCTTGTCTGCCTGCGTGGTCACTGTCTCTACTTCTTCGCCCCAGCGCAGAGTATCTCCCAGCACCGTCAAGCGATTGCGTTTCCGTTCTTCT
Source organism: Chloroflexota bacterium (assembly GCA_037445855.1). Taxonomy (GTDB): domain Bacteria; phylum Chloroflexota; class Anaerolineae; order UBA4142; family UBA4142; genus DAIDTM01. The sequence continues at coordinate 163 of JBBIJS010000119.1, forward strand.
GGCTCCAGTTTTTCGTCCTGCATCAATGGCTCTTTCGATTTTTCGAGTTCGTGTTCCGCGTCCGGTGCCGCGCGAGCAATCGGGTAGCGCGGCTTGGTGTAGAGAATGCCGGCGGAAAGCGTGACCGCTGAATTATTGCACGTGAATTTGCGAAATTGATCGTTGACCTCTTTCGCCAAGTCCACCGCTTGATTCCACGGACCCAGCACGAACAGATCGTCGCCCCCGGAGAAGATCGTGTAAAAGTACTTGTGTTTTTGGCTGAGCGCGTGCTCCAGCCAGCCAGAGAAGAAGAGATCGAGTTCGCGGCTCAACGCGATCGCGCGCGCGGCAGCATCGCGACTTGGCTTGTCTTTTTCTTCGATCAAGCCGAACGCCATCAAAGCCCCCAGATGGTCGGCATCGGCTTTGATGTATCCAAGCAACTCGCGCCCCACCGATTTCTTTGCGATCTTGTCAAACGTAAGTGATTCGTCGCCTTCAACCGGCACATGGTTCGCCAGATACCGGAACGCTGCCGGCTGCTTCACGAACGCGCTCACATCCGGATTATTGATCTGGACGACGAGGTACGGCGCGCCGAGCGGCTGTTTCAAATCCTCATCGGTCAACACACGCGCTGAACGCGCCGAATCGCCGCGAAGAAAAGTGAAATCGCCGGAGGCGGAGTGGTAGAACGCGATTGCCCGCGCGCGGGTCAGTTTGCTGCCCAGCCGCGATTGCTGCGCGCATTGACGGCACAAGCCGTCGCGCTCGGTGCCAGGAAATTTGTGGCAACTGACGCAGTCGGCTTCGCCGTGGTACTCGGTATTCTTCGTGCGAACCGCGAGTCTCTCCGTCCATTTTGAGCCGTCCTGCAATACCGAGCGGCTGCGGCGCAGTTTCTCGATTTCGAGTTCGCGGTTGAGTTTCCCGACAAATCCGCCAAACCCGCCCGTGCCTTCCTTGCGCGCGTCGAGTTCGGGACTGTCCAGCGGTAGCCACGCCAAATTCAAGGCGATTTCGGCGTTGTACTCTTCGTAGAGCCACGCATCGACACCGCTGCGAAACGCTTCGAGCGTCTGTTTGGTCGTCGGCAGATTCGGCAGGAGCGCATAGAACTTGCCGCCGCTCGACATCAGGACGTTTGCAAGCGGCACGTCAAACGTCTGCGCGAGCGCGTGGCTCGCCATATCCGAGATCAGCCCGATGGAGAAGGATCGCGCGCGCAAGCGCTTTGCCGCGCCGCCCGCGCCGACGGTCGCGATATCGAAAATGTAGTCCTGAATGCCGGACAGATCGCCGACGACGAGGACAAACGGCGGCTTGTTCTCCGCGTGTGCAGCGTGCCGTAGGTACAGGCACGCGGCAATCGCGGTGGTGAGTTGCAGATGATCGTAGAGACAGACATCGTCCGAATGCGCGGCAAGGCACCACGCGTACCGTTGAATGAGCGCGGTCAAATGCGTCAGCCGCACGAAGAAGCGTTCATTTGCCGTGTCGCGCGTGTGATCATCAAACGCTTTGCGGAACTTGGCGAGGTATTCCGCGCGCGAGGTTGTGGGCGATTCTTGGGGGAAGAGATAGCCGGCGTCATTCTCGGTTGACTCTAGCGGCGCGTAGTTGAACTTTAGCGGCGTTTCAACTGGCTTGACGCCGGTTCGCGTCAGGAGCGAAAAGACCGAGACGAGCGGCGATTCGCTCAAAGTGTCGCCGTGATGTCCACCCGGCGTCGCCGCGGCGCGCGCAGCGATCAGAATCTGGCGCAAAATCGGATTCGCCTCCGCCTCTTTGACCGGCGCGGGCGTTTCCATTCCAAATAGCGTTCCCAAGTCATGCATCAGCGCGGCAAGCAGAATGGTCTGATACTCGCGTAGATTCATCCCGTGTCCTCCACGTCCTCCGCGTCCGTCGAAAAACAAAAAGCACCGTCCGCCGACGCGAGGCGCGTCAAGCGACAGGTGCAATCTTTACCGAGAAATGCCTTGCCTGTCCTCTCGCACGTGGAGCAGCGTGCGGACCGGTCCACGGGAGTGATCATCACGTGGGCTTCTCCTTGCAAGTGCGCAATACGTTCTGCCAGGGTCAAAGACAAGCTTACGGTTTGAGTATACCCACGGACTGGCGAAAAGTCAACAGCTAATCGCTCACGTACTCCACGCTTGAAAACTTGGTCAGCTTCTCCCAGCGATGCGTCGCCTGGATGCGGCGCACGGTGCCGGAGCGCGAACGCATCACGAGCGAATCGGTCGTCGCGCCGCCGCTGAGGTAATGCACGCCGCGCAGCAACTCGCCGTCCGTGATGCCGGTCGCGGAGAAGAACACATTGTCGCCGTGAACGAGGTCGTCGATCCCCAGCGTTTTGTCGAGACGATAACCCATCGCGAGCGCGTATTTCTTTTCCGAATCGTCGCGGGGCCACAGCCGGCATTGGATTTCGCCGCGCATACACTTTAGCGCGCACGCCGCGATCACGCCTTCCGGCGATCCGCCGATGCCCATCAGGACGTCGACGCCGGTGCCGTCCAGTGCGGTCGAGAGCGCGGCGGCGACATCGCCATCGGTGATGAGCTTGAGACGCGCGCCGCACGCGCGCGTCTCGTCAACATATTTTTTGTTGCGCGGGCGGTCGAGGATGACGACGGTGAGATCGTTCACTTCCTTGCCCTTGGCTTGCGCAATCGCGTTTAGGTTGTCCGCGACCGGCGCGGCGATATCGATCTTGCCGCGCGCGGCAGCGCCGACCGCGAGCTTGTCCATATAGACGATGTGCCCCGGCGCGAACATCGAGCCGCGCTCGGCGACGGCGACGACGGACAACGCGTTCGGCAAGCCCAGCGCCAAGGGGCGCGTGCCGTCAATCGGATCGACCGCCACGTCCACGGTCGGCACTTGGTTTTCGTCCACCGCCACGGCGCGCCCGCGGCTGGTCGCATGCGCGGATAAGATTCCGATGCGCTCGCCGTTGTACAGCATCGGCGCGTTGTCTTTCTCGCCTTCGCCGATGACGACGATGCCATCCACGACCACCGAATCGAGCAGCAGCCGCATCGCATCGACCGCTGCGCCATCGGCTTTTTCTTTTTCGTTGCGCCCCATCCAGCGCGCCGCCGCGAGCGCGGCGCTTTCGGTCACGCGCACCAGTTCCATTGCCAGGTTGCGATCGAGTTCAGCCATTCTGATTCTCCATTGAACAGGATGTTGATTCTATTTTACACTGAACGGGGCGGTTTCGCAACTGGTTGCGCCAATACTTTTGTCCGTGTATAATCGATTCCATCTGCGGAGGCAAAGATGAATTGGCTCGCCGAAATGTCATGGGAAGAAGTGAAGGAATATCTCGCGCGCGATGACCGCGTCGTCTTGCCGCTCGGTGCGACCGAGCAGCACGGACCGCACCTCGGTCTCGGCGCCGACCACATCGAGGCGGAAGCGATCGCGCGCGGCGTCGGCGAGCGAACGAAGGTCGCGGTCGCGCCGACGCTGAACTATGGGATGTCGCACGCGCTGCTCGGTTTCTCCGGCACACTGTCGCTGCGCCCGACGACGCTGATCGCGGTACTGGAAGATTTATTTCGATCGCTCTACCGCCACGGCTTTCGACGCGTGCTGGTCGTGAACGGGCACGGCGGCAACACCGCCGCGCTCGGCAGCGCGCTGCATCTCGTCGCGGATGATCTGCCCGCTCTGCGCGCCAAGACGTTCGAGTGGTGGACGGACGCGGAATCGTACCGGGTTGTGATTGACACGCTGGGACCGCAAGTCGGCTCGCACGCGTCGCCGGGCGAAACCGCGTTCATGCTCGCCGTGCGTCCGAGCGCGGTGAAGCTGGATCGATTGACCGGGCGCGATGCGCCGGCGCTGCCGTCACGCGATTTCACGACGGCGCAGACGTTCGCGGCGAAATACCCGGACGGCATCATGGGTCTCGATCCGCATCTGGCGACGCGGGAAGCGGGCGAGGCGCTTCTGGCAAAGTGCGTCGAGATTTGCGCGCGCGAGTTGGAAGAGTGGAAATAGGACGGAGTTGTATTGAAGATCAGTCTATCGACCGCTTGCTTGTACGCCTATCCGCTGGGTTGGATTTTTGCAATCGCCCGGCGCGCCGGTTTCGACGGCATTGAATTGGTCATCAGCCCGGAGGTGGAACTGCGCGGCGGCGCGTGGGTCCGGCGCTTGGCGGAAAAATATTCCCTGGCAATCTATTCTGTGCATCCGCCGTTGGTGCAGTATCCGGGCTGGCGCAACTCGTTCGTCAGCATCGCGCCGTTCCTGCCGCGCGCGGTGCGGGTTACCCAAGAGGCGGGCGCGGCGATTCTGGTGATTCATCTGCCGCGCGCGCGCGATGCAAGCGCCGGCATCGGCAGCGAATTTGTGGAGGGCATCGTCGCCGCGCGGGCGTGGCTGGAGGGGAAGGGTCCGCAATTGGCGCTCGAGAACCGCGCGTATTTTAGTGCGCGGAGCAATGGATTGCTTTTTTCCACGCCGACCGATTTGCGCGCGTTTGCCGACGCGTATGATTTTCCAATGACGCTCGACACCGCGCACGCGGGCACATGGAGTTTGAACTTGCTCGACGCGTACGCTTCGTTTCGCGGGCGGCTGGCGAACGTGCACTTGAGCGACCTGCGCGAGGTGTCGCCGCGGATCGAGCGGCAGCCGCGGCTGCATTCGTACGTCAAGCAGCACCAGTTGCCGGGCGCCGGTAATCTGCCGTTAGTTGAATTTCTGCGCGCGCTTGCGCGCGACGGCTATGCAGGTCAGGTCACGCTCGAGCTCAGTCCGACCGCGCTGAGCATTTGGAATCCGCGAGCGGCGGAGCGAAAGCTCAAAGAGGCGGTTGAGTTCGTCCGGAACGCGACGGCGTGATTGCGGTCACTCCATTTTCTGCCAGTGTAAAGTGCTCACACCGGCGGGTGCATTCGATGCCAGTCCGTCTCGCGCTGGAAAATCATTCCGATTTGCAGGAGCGTGTTCTCGTCGAAAGGTCTGCCCGTCAGCGATAGACCCAGTGGCAAGCCGCGGCGACCGAATCCCATCGGCATGGTCAGAGTGGGCACGCCGAACAGCGCGCCGAGCACGCTGTAGCCGCCGCGCTTGCGGAACGCGGTCTGCAAATTCGTGTCGAGCGTCACTGCTTCGATCACCAGCGACGGCGACACGAACGCATCGAACGGGTTCAATAGCTCGAAAACCTGTCGCGCGATCTTGGCGCGTTTTTGCTGCGCGGTCAGGTATTCAGCCGCGGTGATTCGCAGCGCGTCCTTCAGTCCGCGTCTCTGGCTCGCGTCGACCAACAGATTTAGTTTGTTGCTCCGAATAAATTTCGCGTGCGCCGCCGCGGTCTCTCCGTTCAGAATTGTTCGCGCTAGGTCGGCATACGGATGCTCGGGTAGATTGACGCGCGCGATCCGCATCCCAGCGCGCCGCAGCACGCGCAGCGCGTCTTCAAACGCCCTTTCGATTTGCGGCTCGCCGGTGAAATCCGCCGGCAGGACGCCAAGGCGAAAATCGCGGCGCGCCCCGCGCGGCTTGAATCTGAACGACGGATGCCCAAGCGTCGAGGAATCGCGCGCGTCTTCGCCGGCAATTGCTTGCAGCACCCAGCCGCAATCTTCCGCGCTGTGCGCCATCGGTCCTACCTTGTCCATGCTCCACGCCAGTTCCATCGCGCCGTAACGGCTGACAAGTCCCCACGTCGGGCGCAAGCCAGTGATGCCGCAGTACGTCGCCGGCGTGACGATGCTGCCCCACGTTTCCGAACCGAGCGCGAAGGGCACGAGTCCCGCGGCGACCGCGCTCCCGGCGCCGGAGGATGAGCCGCCCGACCAGTGTTTTAGATTCCACGGATTCAGTCCCGCCCCGTGCAGCGACGCGTTCGCGTGCGCGTACCCTCCGCCGCCGGCGAGTTCCACCATTGCCAATTTGCCGATGAGCACCGCGCCCGATTCGCGTAGGCGCGTTACTACGGCGGCATCGTAATCGAAGACCTGCCGGCGAAATGGCGGCGCGCCCCAGCGCGTGGAAATTCCTTTCGTCGCAAGCAAATCTTTCGCGCCGTACGGAATCCCCCGTAGGGGCGACCCTGTGTGGTCGCCCCGTGTGTGGTCGCCCCGTGTGTGGTCGCCCGCGGTGTGGTCGCCCACGCGATCCGCGCGGCGCGCCTGCGTCATCGCCAGAGCGCGCGTTGACTCCGCCAGCGCGTTGTAGCGCGGACCCAGCCGCTCTAAGCGAGCCAGAAAATATTCCGTCAATTCGACCGAAGAGATTTTCTTCGCGCGTAACAATCGATTCAATTCGGTCGCGGTCATGAATGCGAGCGTGTCGGTTTCCATGGCTGCCCCCGGCAAAGTGATGCGGCGATTATCGCATCAAGTGTTGGGCATGTCAATCGGCTTTGCAAAAAACGCCAAGCGTCTGTATAATCCAGTCGATGACACTCATTGACCGCTTGCGCGGCAAGCCCAAGAACTCACGCGGCGCAACGGGCGGGCATTGGTTGTGTTTGCTGCCGGGAGTTGAGGATGGAGACACGTCGATTTGGACGAAGCGGGCACTTGAGCGCGGTGGCGATTCTGGGCGGCGCGGCGTTCGGCAATGCCACACCTGCGGAATCGGATGCCGCGATGGAGCGCGTGATCGCCGCGGGCGTCAATCACATCGACATCGCTCCATCGTACGGACACGCCGAAGAGCGGCTCGGACCCTGGCTGGCGCGCGAGCGCAAACGTTTTTTCGTCGGGTGTAAGACCACCGAGCGGACGCGCCAAGGCGCGGCAGAAGAATTGCGCCGCTCGCTCGGACGGCTGCAAGTGAGCGCATTCGATCTGTACCAGATTCACGCGGTCACGACCTTCGAGGAATTGGACATGATTACTGCGCGCGGCGGCGCGCTGGAGGCGATGCGCGACGCGCGCGAGCAGGGGCTGACGCGCTTTATCGGCATCACCGGTCATGGCATCGACGCGCCGGCGATCTATCTCGAGGCGCTGCGGCGCTTCGATTTCGACTCGGTGATCTTCCCACTCAACTTTGTGCAGTACGCGAATCCGGTTTATCGGCGCAATGCCGAGGCGCTGTTGCGAGAATGCCGCGCGCGCGATGTTGGCGTGATGCTCATCAAATCGATCTGCAAGCGCCCGTGGGGTGATCGTCGCAAAACCTACACTACTTGGTATGAGCCGTTTGACGATGCCGCGCACATCCAGACCGCGGTGGATTTTGCGCTGTCTCAAGAGGTCACCGGCATCTGTACGGTGGGCGACCTCCGTGTTCTGCCCAAGGTTCTGGACGCGTGCGAACGGTTCAAGCCAATGACCGCGGCGGAGCAAGACGCGCTGGTTACCGGCGCTTTAGAGTACGAACCCCTATTTGCTTGAAACCAGAGGCAGCGAAAATTATGTGGCAAACCTACATTCAACCGCGCTCGATCGACCAAGCCGTACAGGCGCTGGCGCAGTATGGCGCCGACGCGCGCGTCATCAACGGCGGCACGGATTTGACGTTTGATTTGGAGCAGCGTCTCCGCACGCCCAAGGTGTTGATCGACATCAGCCGCGTGCCCGGCTTGGTCTACGTCCGCGAGGACGGCGATTACATCCGCATCGGCGCGGGCGTGACGCACAACCACGTGCTCACGTCGCGGCTCTTGCATACGCGCGCGCTGCCGTTGGTGCGCGCCAGCGCCGGGATCGGCGTACCGCAGATCCGCAACCGCGCGACGGTCGTCGGCAATCTGGTGACCGCGTCGCCGGTGAACGACACGATTGCTGCGCTGTGGGCGATGGGCGCGGAAGTGAAGCTGAAAAGCGCGCGCGGAGAGCGGATCGTTTCGTTCGGCGAGTTCTTCAAAGGCACGCGCCAGACGGCATTGGAACCGGACGAGATGGTGATCGAGGTGGCGTCGCAAAAGATGACGCCGAAAGACAAGGCGACGTTTCTGCGATTGGGCTGGGATCGCGACGACGAAAAGGCGCTGCCCAACATCGGCGTCGTGCTGGAGTTTGAGGACGACGAGATTTCGAACGCGTGGATTACGCTGGGTGGCATCGCGCCTTCGGTCGTGAACGCGATCGATGCCGAGCAGGCGCTCGTCGGACAGTGGCTCAACGACGCGGTGATCGACGAAGCGGCAGAGCTTGCGCTCACTTCCGTCCAGCGCGAGAGCCGCGCGGATCAGGCGCGCGATTTGGTCGCGCGCGCGCTGCGGCAACTCCGCGATCAAGTGGCGCTGCCCGACACGGAAGCGTTGTCGGACGACTTGGGGGATCGTCCCGTCGCCCAGGCATCCAGATTTGAAATCGGCGCAACGGATTCCATCGAGACGACGGTCAATGGCAAGCCGTACTCCGTCGCCGGCGCGGCGAGCAAGACGCTCTTGCAGATGCTGCGCGACGACCTGCATTTGCTCGACGCGACCAAATGCACGGACAGCGCGTGCGGCTTGTGCATGGTGATGCTGGACGGCG
>JBBIJS010000120.1:0-8543 GCA_037445855.1 Chloroflexota bacterium
GCGGCTTCCTTCGCCGCCAGCTCGGGGCGGTTGGCTTTAGTGTACATTTCAATCGCTTCGCGGCGTTGCTTGACCTGCTTCTCGGCGACGCCGAGATAGTCCGCTTCGCTCGGCGGCGGGGCGTCCTTCGCGCGCGCAATTTCAAAATTCGAGATGGCGGCTTTCAGCAGCCGGATCGCGCCGACGCGATTTTCGTCTTTCGCTTTCATCGCGGTCTTCAGGTCTTCGTTCAATTGCTCTTTCAGTCCCATCGATTGACTCCTTTGCTTTCTCGCCGGCATTGTAGCCGAGAGTCAGGCGCGCGTCAAATAAAAAAAGACCTGGCAGGTTGTCGCAACCTGCCAGGTCGGGTCTTTCGATTTAGTGGTTGCCGCAGGCGCAGCCGCCGCCGGCATGACCGTGCTCGGCGTGCGCGCCGCCTTCTTCCGAACTGAAGGACTGACCGCACGAGCAGGTGCTGACCGCGTTCGGGTTCTCGATGCGGAAGCCGCCGCCCATCAGACTGTCGACGTAATCCACGACCGCGCCGTCCAGGTACATCGCGCTCGCGCTGTCGAGATAAACGCGGACGCCGTTGGACTCGAAGACAAAGTCGCCTTCTTCGGTGGTGTTCTCAAAGCCCATGCCGTATTGGAATCCTGAGCAGCCGCCGCCCGAAACAAAAACGCGCAGCCCGTGTCCCGGCAAATTCTTTTCGGCGAGAACCGCTTGCAGTTTCTGCGCCGCGATGGGAGTGAGGGTCACCATCGTCTGGCTCGTAACGATCTCCGGCAGGGTTGTTACCGGTGTAGTTTGTGTATCCATTCTGTCTCCTCCAGCAGAGATATTTTTCTCAAATCGTTTCAGGCGGTTTCAAATGGCTGCTTTGATTTCCTTGAAACCATTTGAAACAACCTCGAACGATTTGAAACCAAATGTTTGTTATCCGCCAATTTGCGACATGACTCGCGATTCCGCGATGACGTGTTCCGCCAATCCATGACCCCATGGTTTTTCGATTATACCGCGCGCCATGAGTTTGCGCAAATCCTCATCCGACGCGCCCGCGCGCAGCGGCGTCAGCAGATCGATTTCATTATCGCGCAGGAGGCAGAGGCGCAATCGCCCATCCGCGCTCAAGCGCATCCGGTCGCAGCCGGCGCAGAATGGATCGGTCACGGAACTGATGAAGCCGATCGTGCCGCGTCCGCCGCGCAAACGGTACGGTCGCGCCGGATTGTGTCCGTCCCAAGCCACCGGCTCCAGTTTGCCCAGCGCGCTTTCGATCCGCAGTTTCATCTCCGCGACCGAGACGACCGAGTCCATCTGAAATTCGGCGATGCTGCCGAGCGGCATCACCTCGATAAAGCGCATGTCCCAGTCATGCTCGAGCGTCAGCCGCGCGAGATCGACGATGTCTTCTTCGTTGTGGCCCCGCACGGCGACTGCGTTCAGCTTGATGGGCGATAGCCCGGCGCGTTCCGCCGCGAGAATGCCGCGCCAGACTTGATCGAGTTTGCCAAAACGCGTCATCTTGTAAAAACGTTCCGCGTCCAGCGTGTCGATGCTGATGTTGACGCGCTGGAGTCCGACCCGCGCGAGCGGCGCGGCGAGTTTGTCCAGGCGCATTGCGTTGGTCGTCATCGCGATTTCTGTGATGCCGGGAATATTCGCGATGCCCGCGACGATGTCGACGAGATTCGGACGGACGGTCGGCTCGCCGCCGGTCAGGCGCACGCGATCAAAGCCCACCGTGGCGGCGACGCGCACGAGCCGCAGCAGTTCAGCGTCCGTCAGCAAATGCGACTGCGGCGCAAAGACCATATCCGCCGGCATACAATACACGCACCGGAAATTGCAGCGGTCAGTTAGCGAGACGCGCAGATAGTGAATAGGGCGTCCGTAGGAATCATTCATTTTCGATTCAACGATTTCGGCTGAACCACGAACTGGCATTGCCCGTCCCGATTCGCGATGCAGCGCGTCATCTTTGGCGGCGCGTCCAGCAACACGCCGATCAGCGCAACGTCCATGTCGCAGACCTCACGATGTTCCGGGGCAACCTGGTGAAACGGGCAGTTGCAAACCTTCAACAAAAAATGATCGTTCGATTTTTCCCATCGCGCCATATAGCCGCGCGCGGTCAGGAATTTCGTCGCCCGATTCAAACGCGCTTGAATGCCGGCGCGCGGACGGGGCGGTGGCGCTGTGGCAGCCGCGTGGCGGCCCGCGCGGCGCAGCAGCGCGCGCGCTTGCTTCGCGCCGAGCGAAGCGGAGATTTCATCCAGGAGTTCCACGGCAAGCGCGTGGTACTTTTTCGGCAGGCGTTCCTGCGCGCGATCCGCCAACGCGTACGTCACCTGCGGACGTCCGACCTTCCCGTGCGGCTCGGCGGCGTGCTGAACGATTAGCCCGTCGCGGGCGAGCAATCCCAAGTGGTAGCGGATCGCGATCGGAGACCGCCGCGCCGCCGCAGCGATCGCGGCGACGGGCAGCGGACCGGACTGGCTGAGCGTTTCGATAACGGTCTGGCGGATGTTCGGCATCTTGGAGCCATTATATCACAGCAGGAGTCGGCTTGTCAATTGTTATAAGATTCTTTCGAGAAACTCACTGGCAGTCGAGAAGCTCCACGAGATCGGCGCCGAAAAAGCGGCATGTCACCGACGCGCCCGCCGCGTAGTTTGCGCGCACCAGCACCATTCCGCCCGCGCGATGGGTGATCGCAATGTTTTGCGGAGCGTCCAGTCTTGGATGCTGGGCGCGCCACGCGGCGGCGGACGCGTCCATGTGCACGGAGCACTGGGCGCACGCCGCCGCGCCGGTGCGCAGAAATTGGGTCATCAAATCGGTGTATGCTTTATTCAAATCGATGCAATTCGTCAGGTCGTCGCCGTTCCGCACGCTCTGGCAGCGCCACACAAAACCATTGTCGAACGCGACGTCGATGTTGACCGTTTTTAGTCCCGTGCGATCAAAGTTGGCGAGGTACGCCGTGTGCTGCGCCGAAAACTTGCCGCGCCACTGGCTGACCGAGACGTATTCGAGCGCGCGCAGCGTTTCCATTTTTGAAATGTCGAGATCGGGCGGCGTGGTCAGCGCCACTTGAATCTGGCGTTCCGCTAACTGAAAGGGCCCGCGCAGTTGCGCGTTCGCCGAGCCGTCGTACAGCGCGGCTAAACTGATCGCGAGCGGCGCGCTGACGAACAACATTGCCCAGCCGCCCGGCGTGATGCGGCTCTGCGCGGTCGATCGATCCCACGCCCACGCGAGCGCCGCGGTTTGCAGCGGCACGGCGAGGAATCCAGCCAGCGCGCCAAACACCATCACGAGCGCGACGCGTTCTTCTGCCGCCGGCGGAAACGGGAACAACGTCACGCCGCGCGTCGCCGGGTCGATGATGGACGCAATCAAACTCGCGCCTTCGAACGGCAGATGGATGGCGATCAGCCCGGTCAGAGCGCCACACGCGATCCAGATTGCCACGCGCGCGATCATCGAGTGGTGAAGGCGCGCGGTGATTCCGCCCGCGAGCGCGCCGAGCGGAATGAGCGTGACACTGGCGAGTACGAGTTTCGCCCAATACAAATCGGCGGACGCGCGCGCCAGGTCCCACGCGTCCCAGCCCCATGCTACGGCGACCAGGACGCCTGCGAATACCAATCCATAGCGCCAGCCCGCGCCTTCTTCAAATTTTTCCCGTTCGGCTTGATGGAGTTCTTTTCTTGAGAATAAGCGTTCCAACGAAACCATGTTTCCTCAACTTATGGCGCGGGCTGCCAGGCTTGCAGCCAGACGTGATCGGTACCGCTGCTGAGCGGCAAGCGTTTCAGATCAGCGCGGGTGTACGCGCCCAATTCAAAACGGTACGGCGCCGACGGCAGATTCGCCGGCAGCGTCAGTGTGTGCAATTGAACGACGGTATCTCCCGGCGCCAGATCGTCGACGATCGCTTCAAACCCATCGAATTGCGCGACGACGTGTTGTTGTGAATCGATCAGGTGCACGAAGATCGCCAGGTTCGGCGGACGCCGCAGCACGCGCCAATAGGTCAGCACATCGAGATCCGTTCCCGCGCGCGTGGCTGGATTCAGGATTTCGTATCCTAAGAACTGCAACGCGTCGCCGACTTGGACCGGCGCGGTGAGCGGAGCGTTCGTGTCCGGCAATCCGACCGGCGCGGTGCGGGCGCGCGCGAGATGCGCGTCCAGCCGCGCGCGCGGCACAAAATAAACGCGCAGCGGACGCTGTCCTTGCGGATCGACGCGCGGGTCGACATAGATGGGCTGATTGAGATCGAGAAACGCTTCGAGCAGCGCGGCAGGCGGCGCGCCGAAAATCTGGTACGCGATGCGGTCGCCGCGCGGATCGGCGGGGAAAACGAACGCGCTGAGCACCGAGAAACGCAGCGCGACCTCGCGGCGCTGGACGACGCGCTGGACGTTTTGTTCGCGCCAGTCGGTGTACACATCCATCACGTAGTTCACCGGCGTGGTGTCCGGCGATTGGTTGACGTACTTGCCCGCGCTATCGTAAAACGCCAGCGTCATCCAGTAGACGCCCGGGTTATCGATCCAGGTCTGGAACATGTCGATGGCAGTCCGCGCGAAGATCGAAATTCCGAGCAAGCCGACGAGCGCCGCCGATGCCGCTGCGACACGCGTCTGCCGCCGCGCGCTCCAATCGTTCATCCAAATTTTCACGTGCTCCCACGCCCACTCCACCGGCAAAACCGGAATCACGAGCAAGCCGGGCAAGATGCCGATGGAGCGGGTAAACCACGGCGGGTTGTCGGCGAGAATGTTGGGCGCGAGAAACGTGGCGACGACGATCAGCTGCAAAACATACTCGGGCTTGCGCCAGCGCCACAGACACAACGCGACGCCGAGATAGAACAGCCAACCTTCCGGTCCGGGAAACGCGGGACGCCCCGGAATGTTTCGCACCCAGTTCAGGTCACCGCTGACGGTGAACATGCCGAGCGTGCCGAGAACTTGCGGCGCGAGTTGCGCGACATCGCCGCGCCCAAGCCAGCTCTGCGCGCCTAGATCGCGCACGTGAAAATCAAGTTCGGGATGCGCGGACAAGTAGATGAAAAGCAGCGCGGTCAAGCCGATCAGCAGAATGCCATAGATGAGAAGCGCGCGCCAGCGCGCCCGCAGTGGTTCGCGCTGCACGAGCGCGAGGTAGACGAGGAACACAATGACAACGATCGGGAAACCGCGCCCGGAGAGAAACGTGTACGCCGTCAAGCCGGCAAAGATGCCGCCGATCACGCCGGCGTGCAGTGCGCGCCGCGCGGTGGGCGCGCGCAGCGCGATCACCAATCCCAGCAGCGCGACCGTCATCATCACCGGCTGCGAAATCTCGCGCAGACCGAGACGACCGAACACGGTGGGCCACCACAGCGCGGCGGCAAGTCCTGCCGCCATCACGCCAACGCGGCGGCTGCGAAACAATTCGCGTCCGTAAACGTACATCAGCGCGACCAGCACCATGCTCCACGCGCCGGAGACCCAGCGGTGCGTCATTACGCTTTCGCCGAGCGTCGCGAAAAATGGCGCGAGGACGAATTGGTAGAGCGCCTCGTTGCCTTCGTTTTGTGGATAGAATGGCGCGAGGTTGCCGTGCAAGATCGAAACCGCGATATCGCCTTCGTCGACCTCGTCGCCGTGATAGGGAAAATCGAGCAGCCGGTATTCGCGCAGGAAAAACGCGGCGAGCAAGATGACGATCAACAGAACCCACGCCGTTTTTTTCGTCATCGTCAGTTGGGAATCCCGGTTGGATCAGTCAGTTTATAGATCACCAGGATCGTCGCGCCATCGACCACGATTTGATGAACCGGTTTTAGATTTTGAGAAGCATAGGTGGCGATGCTGTTATACCACCCGGTGCGCGTGATGAACATAGCATAGACCGGATAACCTTGCTCCACTTTGAGTCGGACGACCGGCGCTTCGATCACGCCGATATCGCTGCGGAGCCAGATCGGCGCGGTGAGTTTCACGATCCAGGGCGCGATCGCCACGTGAACCTGAGCATCCCGCTCGGCGTTCGAGTTCAGCCATTGAACCCCTTGGCGATAGGAACCGCCCCAGTAATCGGTCGCATCGGAAAAAGTTTGCTGTGCGCCTTTCAATCCGCCGACCAGCGAGTTGTAGTAGAGATAGTCGTATGGAAAATAGCGCGCCTCAATCCACGCGACGTTGGAGCCAATCAAGAGGACGAGAATCGCGGCGGCAAGAATTTTCTGCCGCGTCAATCGCGCGGCGAGATGCACGAGCGATGCGCCGCCGTACGCGGCGAGCAGGCACGCGGCGGGCACAAACTCTTCGAAATGGCGAATGCCGTCGAAGTTCGCCGCGCCGGGCAACGACGCGCGCAGAATCGGCACGACCAGCCATGCGAGCAGCAACTGCAGCAGCCGCGATCGGTTCTTGAGCGCGCCCCAGATTGCCGCGGCGATGCCGACGACCAGCAGCGCTAGATCGATCTCTGGCAGGGTCGTGATCGTTTGGATCAGCGGGTCCCAGTTCCAGTCCGCCGTCCCGCGCGTAAAACCTTCGGTGAACACAAAAGTGTAATAAGTTTGCAGCCGCGGCAAGGGATCGCCGTAAAAGTAGGGCCACGAAAAAAAGAAAAAGAGCGCGGCGGCGACGAGCATCAGCAGATAATGCCCCCAGTATTTTCTCAAGTGCTCGGTCGCCGGTTTCCAAAGGCGCGGGAGCGCATCGAACGGAAACATTCCGAGCAGTAAGATGAGCGGGATGAAATGCGCAGTGCCTTTGCTGCCGAGCGCGCAGCCGAAAAGAATTCCAACCCAGCCGGCGCGCCGCCAGGACGGACGCTCCGTCCAATAATAGAATGCGAAAATTGTCAGCGCGGCGAAGATCGCTTCCGGAATATCGAGCGGGTTGAAATGGATGTCGCCCCAGAAGCGCGGAAAGGTGCTCAGAATCAAAACCGCCAAGCCGGCAGTCAGGGTTCCGAGACGCGGCGCGGCGAAGTTGAAGAGAACCCAAAGGAGTAAACCGGCGAGCAAGACCTTAGCAAGATGAAACGCATCGACGGGGTCGAGCCAGCCCAGACGATAGCCAAACAGCTCCATCGTCATTCCAGAGAGCGTGTTCCCTACGGGGAGAAATTCGTTTGGTTTGTCTCGATAGGAAGACGCGTAAAGATCAAACGGACGCTGATTGACATCCAGATCGGGTTTCTCAAAATCGAGGTACGCCGGGTTCAGCGAGATGAAGAAATGAAAGTAGCGTTCGCCGAAGAACACATCGCCAACGCCCTCATCCCAGGTGAAGCCATAGCGTGGCAGAGTGACGAAACCAACGACCACGAAAAGCAAAACGTACCCTAGCATCAGCAGTTTCGCGCGCTTGTGCCATGGATCGGGCGACGTGTTTCTAAGAATGTTGGTGAACCAAGCCATTTCTCGTCTCAGCCAACGACGCTTCAAGGTCTAGGGACGATCAAGCGCCCGTCGCGGCGGCATCAGTCCGCGCTCAAGCCCAGCTCGCGCAAACTCTCCGCGCGCTCGCGCCACTTGTCCCACACCTTGACCCACAATTCGAGATAGACTTGGTGCCCCACCCACGATTCGATCTCCGCGCGCGCGCGCTGCCCAATCTCCTTTAGCATCGCGCCGCCCGCGCCGATGAGAATAGCTTTCTGCGACTCGCGCTCCACGTAGATCGTCGCGCTAATGTGTGTCAGGTCGGCGCGGCGGTCTTCCCATTGCTCGATGGCGACCGCGACCGCATGCGGGACTTCTTGCCGCGTGCGCGCCAGCACCTGTTCGCGGATCAACTCCGTGGCGATGGCTTGCAGGTTCTGATCGGTGACTTGATCGGCGGGATAGAGTTCGGGACCTTCGGGCAGCCGCGCCAAGATCTGATCGAGCAGCTGGTCGGAATTGTCGCCGCGTGTCGCGGAGACGCGCATCCAATCGGCGTGCTTCGCGAGCGCCCAGAATGCCTCGGTCACCGGCTGCACGTGCTGCGGTTTGAGCAAGTCCATCTTGTTGAGCGCCAGCAGCACCGGCATTTGGCAGCGCGCGTCCAGCAGCTTGCCGATACGTGCGTCTTCCTGGTCCGGCATCCGTGAGCCATCGACAAGAAAGACGACGACATCGACTTCGTTCACGGCGCGCGTCGCGGCATCGACCATCACGCGGTTGAGTAGCGGCGCGCGGTTCCCGCCGTGTGCCTTGGATGAGCGACCGTGCGCCGCGAGGTCGTGAATGCCGGGCGTATCGACGAAGATCACCTGCGCGTCCGGGCGCGTGAGAATGCCGCGGATGACGCGGCGCGTCGTTTGCGGCTTGTTGGACACGATCGCGATCTTCGCGCCGACGTACGCGTTGACGAGCGTGGACTTGCCGACGTTCGGTTTGCCGACGATGGCGACAAAGCCGGATTTGTGTGAGGAAGCCGTTGGCTCGGTTGAGTTCATAGGGACAGTATACGCGAGGCGTGGAGAAATGCAAACGAGAAGACCCGCCCGGTCGCCTGCGGCGCAAACCGGACGGGTCTTGATTTCACTTCGCGGTTTTC
>JBBIJS010000121.1:0-8455 GCA_037445855.1 Chloroflexota bacterium
TTTCTCCTCGCCAAGCCCGCTCGTCGAAATGACAAGAGACTTTGCAACAGCCGTGGTTTGTCAGGGCACAGCTCGGCTTGGCGACAGCTTTCTCTGGCTGATCGTGGTAGGGCGTTCACGCCCGTTGTTTGCGCCGGTCAGAGACGGGCGTAAACGCCCTTCTGCCGAATGACGAATGGCACGACTCCCCCTTTTTGCTCGAATCATCAGACTGTGCTATATTTTCTGTGCGATGAAAACCTTTCTCACCAAACAGCGTGACCTACTCATCGGCGCGATCCTTTTCATCCTCGCATTCGCGCTCTACGTCCGCACGCTCGCGCCATCCGTCGCATTCCTGTTCGACGACACACTGGAATTTCAGTACGTCGTGCCGCGCCTCGGCATCATTCACCAGACCGGCTATCCGCTCTACGCCATCCTCGGCAAACTTTTCACGCTGCTCGTCCCGCTCAACGATCCGGCGTTCCGCCTGAACTTGCTCTCCGCGCTGAACGGCGCGCTCGCGGTTGGAATGGTCTATCTCGTCGCGCGGCATTTGACCGCGTATCGTTTTGCCGCGATCATCGCCGCGCTGACCTTTGCGGTCGGGCAGACGTTTTGGTCGCAAGCCGTCATCGCGGAAACGTACACGACGCAGATGCTGATCGTCGCGGCGCTGTTCTATCTCGCGCTCATCTGGCGCGAAGAAATCGAGCAAGGCAATACCGACGCGGCACGCCGCCGGTTTTACGCGCTCGCGTTCATGCTGGGCTTGGGGCTGACGCATCACCGCTTGATTCTGCTGCTCTACCCCGCGATTGCGCTTTACGTTTTACTCGTCGATCGAAACATCCTGCGCGATTTCAAGACGCTGGCGCGCGCCGCGCTCCTCTTCGCCGCGCCGCTGCTGCTCTACCTGTACCTGCCGCTGCGCGGCGCGGTCGGCTCCGCCGATGGCACGTACCAGAACACGCTGCAAGGATTCTTCGCGTGGGTGATGGCGTCGCAGTACACCGTTTTCTTGACCGGCAATCCCTTTGGTATTCATCGCGACGCGGCGTACTACGTGATGCTCTTCCAGAACCAATTCGGACTTGTCGGTCTTGCGCTCGCCGTCATCGGCGGCGTCTGGCTGCTGCACAAACCGCGTGAATGGCTACTGCTCGTCGTCGCGCTGGTCGCCGAAGCCGGCTTCGCGCTCAACTACAATGTCGCCAACGTCTACGTGCATTTCTTGACCGCGTTTCTCCTCTTCGCGCTTTTTGCGAGCGCGGGCGCGGACGCGTTGCTGACGATCTTTTCGCAATTCGCAAATCGCAATTCGGCTCTCGCCTCCCGCCTCTCGCTGCTCGCCGCCCTTCTGCTGCCTATTCTGTTGCTCCTCACCCCGCTGAACCTCCTCGCCGCGAACTTTGCGACGAACGACCTCTCGCAAAAGTGGGACATGCACGATTACGGCATGGACATTCTGAGCCAGCCGCTGGAAAGCAATGCGACGATCATCGGCATCACCGGCGAGATGACGTTGCTGCGCTATTTTCAGGAGACACAAAACATTCGCCCCGACGTGCAGACCGTCGCCGCCGACAAAGAGGACGCGCGCCTCGCGGCGATCACCGCTGCGCTCAAGCAAGATCGCGTCGTCTACTTGACGCGGCAGCTGAAAGGCGCGGCTGAAAAATATTCGCTCGCGTCGCTCGGTCCGCTGATTCGCGTGCAGCCGAAACCCGTGACCGCCGCGCCCAAGATTTCCCATCCGCTGGACGAGAATTTTGGCGCGATCAAATTACTCGGTTACGCGATGGACACGGCGCGCCTCGCCGCGCTGCCGAACCGCTGGCACGCGGAGGACGGTCATCTCTTGCGCGTGACCCTCTACTGGCAGCCGCAGGAGAAGATCAGCGCCGACGCGATGGTATCGATCAAAATTCTGGGCGCAGACCAACGCGTCGCCGGCCAGATCGATCAACGTCCGGTGCTCGACGCGTACCCCACCACGGCATGGCGCGCCGGCGAAGTGATCGTCGATACCTACGCGGTGCCGCTGTTCCTCGGCGTCACGCCGAGCGAGTACAGTGTCTCGGTCACGCTGTACGACGCAGCCGCCGGCACCGTGATCGGTCAGCATGAGTTGGCGAAGATCACTCCCGCCGCCGACGTGACCGCGCCGCGCTACACCACGCGCCCAGCCGCCGAATACTTTGCGCAATCGCTCGCCGGCTACGGATTCGATGCGTGGAACATCGCGCGCCGGGTCGACGCGGATTTTGGCGCGCTCTCGCTCGTCGGCTATTCGTTGGGACCGGCTGATCCTATCACGGTACGCCCGGGCGACGCGCTGCCGCTCACACTGTTGTGGCGCGCCGGCTCAACGCGACTGCCGGACGCTTTGCTGGTGCGGATGTGGCTGGAGGATTCGGAGGGCAAGATCGTCGCGAGCCGCGATGCGCCGCTCAGCATCGGCTACCCGCCCTCCGCGTGGCAGCCGGCGATGTATGTTCGCGACTTGCCGCTCTTGCGCGTGCCGGCGAATGTCGCGGACGGCGCATACGCCTTGAAACTTGTCGTCGTCCGAAACAACGCGCCGCTGGGGTCGGCGCTGCTGCCGTTCGTCGAAACGATTGCCCAACTGGGGCACATCACGATCAAGAATCGCCCACGCGAGATGAGTGCGCCTTCCGTCGCGCACCCGCTGGAAGCGACCTTCGACAACAAAATAAAATTGCTCGGTTACGATTTGACGCGGGATATTCCGCAGCGCGGCGTGCGCGTCACGCTGTATTGGAAATCCCTCGCGTTGATGGACGCGTCGTATACGGTCTTTATCCATCTGCTCGATGGCAAGCATAACGTCCTCGCGTCTGCCGATGCCGCGCCGGCAAACGGCGATCTGCCCACCACGGGCTGGATCGAGAATGAATACATCACGGACATTCATTCGTTCACGCTGCCGCCGGATTTGCCGGACGGCGGCTATCCGATCGAAATTGGTTTGTACGATCCTGCCACCGGCGTCCGCCTGCAGACCGCCGACGGACAAGATCACGTGATCCTCAATTCGATCAATACCCCGTAACGCCCATGAATTTGCAACGATTCGCTCTGCCGATCTTGCTCGCCGCGTTTGTCGCGCTCGCGCTGGCGTACAGCGTGATCGTTCCGCTCGGCGAAGCGCCCGATGAAGTCTCGCATTGGGCGTACGTGCAATACCTGATCGAATATCGGCAGTTGCCCCCAGCAGCAGGCGCGGTATTGGGGGAAGCCCATCAGCCGCCGCTGTACTATTTCCTCGGCGCGCTCCTCACGTTCTGGATCCCCGATCAAAAGTTTCAAGTGCTCGCCAATCCGGATTGGCAATTGGGTTCTACCGCTGCCAACAATCTCCTGCTGCACACGCGCCAGGAAGCGTTCCCGTACCAGGGCGGCGCGCTCGCCTGGCACCTGGTCCGCTTGCTGTCCATCGCACTGGGCGCGCTCACCGTCTGGGCGACTTTTCAACTGGCGCGGTATGTTTTTCCGAACGATCGCGCGGTAGCGTTCGTCGCCGCGGCGTTCGTCGCGTTTCTGCCACAATTTACATTCCTGAGTGCAGCGGCGAACAATGACAATCTGGTCATTGCGCTCTCGGCGCTGTCCTTGCTCGTTTTCTTGCGCACGCCGTTCGACGCGCCGTTGAGTCAATTCGTTCTGCTGGGCGCGCTGCTGGGACTGGGGGTCCTTACGAAAATCTCCTCGTTCGCCCTGTGGGGCGCTATCGGCATCGCGATGCTGTTGCGCCAAGAGCACTGCGCCCTGCGCCAACGCATCCTGCGTATCTTCGCCACGTTCACGACTGCCAGCGCCATCATCAGTCCGTGGGTGATCTTCAATTGGGTTACCTTCGGCGACCCGATCAACTTGACGCGCTGGTTGAGTACCGTGCCACGAACCGCGCCAATGGTCTTGAACGATTGGATCCTCTATCTCGTGCGGATGGACCAATCCTTCTGGGGAAAATTCGGCGGCGCCTCCAATCTCGAAATGCCGCCCATGACGTACGCCGTCCTCAGCGTGTTGCTAGTCGTTGCTCTGCTCGGCGTGTTTCTCTTGCTGAAGGATTGGCGCGCCGGCAAATTGCCCAGCGTAACGCGAGGTAGCTTGACCTTCTTTGCATTGTACTGGTTGATCTTAGAAGTAGGACACATCCGGTCGGTTTTTGCTCTGGTCGGAATGGATCAAGCGCGCCAAGTCTTCGCAGGTCTGCCGGCATTGGGACCGCTGCTGTCCGCGGGAATCCTCCGGCTGTTTCAAAGCCAGCGTCTTCCCACGCTGATCGTGACGTTCGGAATGGGATTGGTGACGCTGGCGAATGGATTCAACCTGGCAGATCAATACGCGCCGAATTTCGCGGTCGCAAACGAGGTCTCGTCCTCAGCCATAGATTTCGGCAAGCAGATTCGGGTCGTCGATTTTCGATTAGACTCGCAGCGCCTCGCGCCCGGCGGCTCGATTAGCGTCCAAGTGACGTGGCAAGCGTTGCGCGATCTGTCCGAAGACTATTGGCTATCGCTTCAACTCGTCAGCGAGCACGCGACCGTCGCGTCCGGAGACGGTGTGCCGGGCGCTGGTCGCACGACGACGGACTGGTGGCGCGCGGGGGAGTCGTTTGAGTCGCGGCACACGATCTTGATTCCGAATGATCTTGCGCCTGGAACGTACACGCTTCAACTGGGCTTGCATCCATTCGGCAAATGGGAATGGTTACCGGTGCGCGGACAGGATATGGTGCCGCTGGCGAAGATCGAAGTGACAGCGCCATGACCGGCGGAACGCCGAGCGTCTTTGCCGAATTTGCGGTTACCCTCGCGGTCGCGCTGTTGGCGTCCGCGCTCGCTCTCGTCATCGCGCCGCGTTTCCCGAAAACTCGATTGCTGGCGCTTTCTCCACGCGCGGCAGATCGAGTTTTCTTCTTGTTCGCGCTCGCGTACGTCCTGGTCTTTGGGACGCTGTCGCTTTTGCGGCACGACTCGTTCCACAGCGGCGGCTACGACCTCGGCGTTTTCGATCAAACCGTGTGGAACTCGCTGCACGGTCGCCTGCTCGAGCGTTCGATCACGATTGATGCCAGCATTTCTCTCGCCGAGCATTTCTCGCCCATTCTACTCGCGCTCGTTCCGCTCTACGCGGTGTGGAGCGACGTGCGTACCTTGCTGATTCTGCAGACCCTGGCGCTCGCTCTCTCCGCGTTGCCGTTGTATTGGTTCGCCCGCCAGAAACTTGGCGCGCCGCTGGCGCTGGTCGTCGCCGCCGCGTATTTTCTGTCCCCGGCGCTGCAATCGGTGAATCTATTTGAATTCCACGAGATCGCGCTGGCGACGCCGCTGCTGATGTTTGCGATTTACTTCCTTTTGCGCCATCGCGATGCGCCGTTTCTGATTTGTCTCGGACTCGCGCTGATCACAAAAGAAGAAGTTGCGTTCATCGTCGCCGCGTTTGGCGTGTACATTTTCTTGGCGCGGCGGCAACGCGCGTTGGGTGCTGGCTTGGTCGTGCTCGGCGTCGCGTGGGCGGCGGCAACGCTGCTGTGGATCATTCCAGCGTTCCGCGATGCGGTGCATGGCACCACCTACTTGTACGCGAATCGCTACGCCTATCTGGGCGCGAGCGTGACCGAGATTGTTCGCAACGCCATCACCCAACCCGGCTTGGTCTTGCAACATCTACTCGTGCCGGGCAAAATTGAGTTCGTGCTGCAACTTCTAGTCCCGCTGGTCTTGCTCCCGCTCGTCGGGCTGGATATTTTTGCGATGACGCTGCCAACCTTCGGCTATCTCCTTTTGACCGACTTTCCAGCCAATTACTCGATTCGCTTTCAGTACACCGCGCCGTTGTTGCCATTCATTTTTTTCGCGGCAGTCGTCGGAGCGGCGCGGCTCTTGAGATCGCCGCGCGGGAGCAGCCGCGCGACGGCTCGCCAAGCCCTGCTAGCCGCGCTCATCGGCGTGGCGAGCAGCGCCAACTACTTGTTCCAGTCGCCCGGACCGCTGGGAGGATATTTCGATTCGACTCAATACGCGATCACGGCGCACACTCAGCTCGGTCATCGGTTGATCGACCAAATCCCTGCCGACGCGTCCGTGATGGCAGACTCGAACTTGGCGCCGCACCTGACCGATCGACGCTACGCGTACCAAACGTCGGTGGTTCCCGATCTTCGCAAGATCGATTATCTCTTGGCGGACAAGACGCTGCCGGTGCGCGAGGGCTCTGATCTGATTTGGCAAGATGTATTGCCCTCACCATTTTTTGAAACACTCGTGGCGCAAGATGGTTATACGCTCAAGAAACGCGCGCCGTATATTCCCGCGCAGCCGCTCGCCATCCAGTTTGGCGATCAGATCACCCTGTTCGGCTACACGGTCGAGTCCAGCCAGCCAGCGCCGCGCGGCGACCGCGCGCGCATCGTGCTAGTTTGGCGCGCCGATCAAAATATCCGCGCGCGGTACGTCGCGTTCATCCATCTGGTCGACGCGCAAGATCGCATCGTCGCGCAAGACGACCACGAGCCGGCGAATGGCTGGTTCCGCACTGACCGGTGGGACGCCGGCGCTGTCACGCCGGATCGCTTCACGCTGGAGTTGCCGCCGGATTTGCTGGCGGGCGAATATCGGATCGCCACCGGCTTTTATCGCACTAGCGATCAGCAAAATCTTTCGGCGCACGACGCGCGCGGCAAGCCACTGGGTGTCGCACCCACGATCGGAACGTTGATCGTCAAGTGAGCGCAAGGTTTGGATTTGTCATCGGCTGACGCTTGGGCTATAATTGTCGTGCGAGTTCTGGCGCACATCCTTCCGGGTCACTCCAGTGAATATTCTGACACGTTTCATCAATCGCTCCACGGTCAAATGGCTGTACTTTGGGCTGGGCGTCAAGCGCTGGCTGGTTTTGCTGTCTCTCGGCGTGACCATCCTGGGTCTTGGCTGGGCGGTCATTCTGGTCAACATCTACCGCGAGTCGCCCCTGCCCGACGTTTTCTATTACCTCACGCTGCAATTCATCCCGCGCCTCGAACGCGGCGTTCTTCTCGGCGCGTTCGGCGTCGCGCTGGTCGCGCTCGCGCTTATCAAACTGAGCGAGTCGCTCCTGTCCGCGTTCGTCACCGATGACATCAACATCGTCGAAGTGTTGTACCGCAAACGCGCGCGGCGCAACGGACCCAAGATCGTCGCGATCGGCGGCGGCACCGGCTTGTCCACGTTGCTGCGCGGCTTGAAGGAGCATACCGAAAAGATCACCGCGGTCGTCACCGTCGCCGACGACGGCGGGAGTTCGGGGCAACTGCGCCGCCAACTCGGCGTGCTGCCGCCCGGCGATATCCGGCAGTGCATCGCCGCGCTGGCGGATTCCGAGCCGCTCGTGACGCAATTGTTTCAATACCGTTTTGGCGAAGGCACTGGACTGGATGGGCACTCGTTCGGTAATCTATTCATCGCGGCGATGGCAGGCGTGACCGGGAATTTCGAGCGCGCGATCCTGGAATCGAGCCGCGTGCTGGCAGTGCGCGGGCAGATTCTGCCGTCAACGCTGCAGGACGTCACGCTGTGCGCGGACACGCGCGACCCCGCGCCGGCGGGCGGCATAGCGCGCGTCGCGGGCGAATCGGAAATCACACATCGCGGTCGCCCCATCGAGCGCGTGTATCTGGAGCCGGAACACGTGCCCGCATATCCCGGCGTCGTTCGCGCGATTCTGGACGCAGACTTGATCATCGCGGGACCGGGCAGTCTCTACACGAGCGTCCTGCCCAACCTGCTCGTCGAAGACATCCAGCGCGCGCTGCAAACATCGAACGCGCTCAAGGCGTACGTCTGCAACGTCGCGACGCAACCGGGCGAGACGGACGATTTTTCCGTCGCGGATCACTTTGCCGCGTTGACTCAGCATGTGGGCGATGGGATTTTCTCGTGCGTCTTCGCGAACAACAACTACAGCGCCCATTTTCCCGCCCACGCGAAGAGCCAGATGGTGCGCGTCGGAAACGGTTCGCCCCAATTCAAATTGCTCCTCGCCGACCTTGTCGACGAAGCGCAACCCTGGCGACACGATCCCGCCAAACTTGCGAAAGCAATTTTGAAATACTATGAAGGAAGCAGGAAGTAAACAAGGAAACAAGTTGTCTCAGTACATCACAGATTTGAGGAGAAGGCGTTCTCTAACGCCGTCTACGTCACGGAAAATGCTTGTTTTTGACGCTGGCGCGCTAGAGAGCGCTGGCTCCTCACCGAATATGTGATGTACTGTGTCTACCTGTCTCAGTACATCACAGATTTGAGGAGAAGGCGTTCTCTAACGCCGTCTATGTCGCGGAAATCGCTTGGTTCTAGCACCGCCGCGCTAGAGAGCGCTGGCTCCTCGCCCAAATCTGTGATGTACTGTGTCTACTTGTCTCAGTACATCACAGATTTGAGGAGAAGGCGTTCTCTAACGCCGT
>JBBIJS010000122.1:0-8450 GCA_037445855.1 Chloroflexota bacterium
TTTTCGAGTCGTTGTTGCGCAGTAGTTACTCCTTCCGTGCTGGATGCTGAATGCTGTCTGCTGAGGGGGGTCTGGGGGGCTATGCCCCCCAGCCGGAAATTTTTAGAAAATGAAGACCTACAAACATCTCTACCCACGCATCCACGAATTTGAAAATCTCCACCGCGCTTATCGAGATGCGCGACGCGGCAAGCGGCACAAGGAAAGCGTCGCCGCGTTTGAATTCGATTTGGAGGACAACCTGCTGAACCTGCAAACAGAACTGGAGACGGAAACGTACCAACCCGGAGCGTATCATCATTTCTATATCACCGAACCCAAGCGGCGGAAGATCAGTGCCGCGCCCTTTCGCGACCGCGTGGTCCACCACGCGTTATGCAATGTGATCGAGCCAATCTTCGAGGCGCGTTTTATACACGATTCGTACGCTTGCCGCGTGGGAAAGGGTACTCATCGCGCATTGGACCGCTGCACCGAGTTCGCCCAAAAGTATCCCTACGTGCTCAAATGCGACATCCAGCGATTCTTCCCGAGCATCGACCATCAGGTGCTGCGCGGCTTGCTGGCTCGCTATATCGCCGACCCACAGGTAATGCGCCTGATCGACCTGATTCTAAACAGCGGGCGGGGCGTGTTAGCAGACGAGTATGCCATGCGCTGGTTTCCGGGCGACGATCTCTTCGCGGTGTTGCGTCCACGCGGGTTGCCCATCGGCAATCTGACGAGCCAATTCTGGGCAAATGTCTATCTGAACGAACTCGACCAGTTTGTAAAGCGCGTATTGCGCTGCCACGCCTACGTCCGCTACGTAGATGACTTTTTGCTGTTCGATGATGACAAAGCCCAGTTGCACTGTTGGCGCGCCGAAGTAGCGCAGTTTCTTGAACGCCTGCGCTTGACTTTACACGACAAGAAGAGCATCGTATTTCCGGTGAGTGTTGGCATCGACTTTTTGGGGTTCCGTGTCTTTCCAACCCACCGCCGTCTGCGCCGCGAAAATGTGCGCCGTTTCATTCGCCGCTTCCGCTGGCAGCGAGACAGGTATCGCGTCGGGCAACTCCCTCTGGACGCGTTTACCCGTTCTGTCCAGAGTTGGATTTCACACAGCCAGTCCGCGTCGAGTTATCGGTTGAGAGCCCAAATCCTTCGCGCAATGCCGTTGAGTCAGAGGTGATTCTTGGAATCTTCTCCTTTGCTGGCAAAGACGTATGACTTTCTGCAATGGCTTTTGCCACGCACAGCCCAATTTCCCAAAGCGCACCGACAAGGTTTGGCGCGGCATTTACAGGAAATTGCGCTGATGTTCTATGACACCCTTATTGAAGCGCGCCTCGTTCGCCCGAATGACGCCCACCTGCGCCGGGCTGACCGGGATTTGGCAAAACTGCGCCAGTACCTGCGGTTGAGCCGCGATCTCGGTTTTCTCAGCTTCGATCAGTATGAGTACGCGTCGCGCCTGATCAGCGAAATGGGACGACTCCTGGGTGGATGGATCAAGAAAGGCGAGACAAGCGCATCGTAATAATGGCAGTGGCGGCGAAATGCGCCGGCTGTAGGGGCAGGTCGAAAACGTGCGCTGCGCGGTGGCGCGTGGAACAACAATCAAGACAACGCGCGGGCGGCGTTTCGCAACAACAACAATCCAGACAACTCGAACACGAACATCGGTTTTCGATTCGTTGTTGCGCAATAGTCTGCATCGGGTCAGATGGTTGTGGCTTTACGAAGACACAAACAGTGCCCATAGGAGAACTACAGACCTGCTCCTGGTTGGACATGCGTCCAGCCGAATAGTTTGAATCCCCGCTCCCTGTGGTAACCTTCACTGGGCGACGCTTGGAGCGGGGACCTTTTCGCGACCCCATTGACACCCCTTCTCTTTCGCATTAGAATCTCACCGTAACCTTGTCGTCATGCACTATTCACAGCGTTCCAACAAGGAGGTGCGCCATGCCGCCGCAACTTGCCAAGTACATTTTCGGTATCCACGATCCGGACGGCGGAGGGCTGGTCGCCAAGCCCGGCTGGGTCGTCGTCAGCGCGGTCGCCGGCGATCCCGGCGGCGATTTCTCCGGCTTGGTGAGCCAAGGCATCGGCGTGATCGTTCGGCTGAACAACGGCTACGGCTCGGATGGCACGCTGCCCAATTCCTCGCAGTACGATGCGTTCGCGCAAAAATGCGCGGCGTACGTCGCCGCGTCGCGCGGCGCAAAGATTTGGATCATCGGCAACGAAACGAACCTCGCGTTCGAGCGACCCGGCAACGACAACGGCAACGGCGGCGAAATCATCACGCCGACACTGTACGCGCAGTGCTTTGCCAAATGCCGCGCCGCGATCAAAAAGGTCGCTGGTCACGCGGACGATTGGATCGCCGCGTCGCCGCCCGCGCCGTGGAACAATCAGACCGTATACCCGGCGAATCCCTCTGGCGATTGGGTGCAGTACTTCAAAGACATTTTGTCGAATTGCATCCAGCAAGGGCAGCCGCCGGATGCGCTGGCGCTCCACACCTATACGCATGGCAACACCGCCGACCTCATCGCGAGTGAGCAGAAGATGAACGCCCCGTTCCAGAATTACCACGCGCACTTCCGCACCTACCGCGATTTTCTCAGTGTCGTGCCGGCAACGCTGAAATCCGCGCCGGTCTTTATCACCGAAACGCAAGCCGCCGATCCGACCTGGTGGCAGAATCAGAATACCGGCTGGGCGCAAGCCGCGTACAAAGAGATCAACGATTGGAACGCGGTCGCGACGAATCAGCCGGTGCAAGCCGTGTGCCTCTTCCGCTGGCAGACCGGCGATGGACGCTGGAGCATTTCGGACAAGCCCGCGGTGCAGGACGATTTTCGTGCGGCGATGCAGAACGAGTACCGCGTGCGTCCGCCGTCGGCGCAGCCCACGCCGCAACCGCCGCCCCAGCCCGGCGGCTCGCCGACCGGCTGGTGTCCCTTCGCCATCAAGCGCCCGATCACGCTGAACAACTTTGATATCGGGCGCAGCGGGCACGCTTCGCGAGTGAAAGCCGTCGTGCTGCACATCGCCGCGGGTTCGATGGCGGGCATCTTCCCGACGTTCAACGATCCGAACCGGCTCGCGTCCGCGCACTTTGCCGTTGGCAAAGACGGCACGCTCGAACAGTACGTTTCGATCGACGATACCGCGTATGGCGTGGGGATGCGTTACGCCAACGGGCAGTGGTACAACCCGCGCGGCGTTCTGTGCAAGCCCCCGTGGACCGGCATGCAGCCGCCGCTCAATCCAAATCTGTACACAATCAGCGTCGAGCACGAAGGTCAGCCGGAAGATCAATGGACGCCGCAGATGTACGATGCGAACGATCGCTTGCTTCAGTGGATCGCCACGCAGATCAGCATCACGTACGTGCCGCGCCAGACGCTGATCGGACATTTCGAAATCGATCCGGTCGATCGACCGAACTGCCCCGGTCCCAATGTGGATTGGAACCGCATCGCCGGCGACGCGAACGGCGCGCCCACTCCCGACACGGTGTTGTTGGAGATTCAAGCGACCGCGAACGAAATCAACAAGTTGTCGATCAACACGCAGTCGGCGCTGTACAAATTCGCGGCGGCAAACACGCTCGGCAATCCGCAGACAAATGAATTCCAGTTCCCCGTCGGCGGCGACACGTACATCGGACAGGTGTACAATTTCGGCATCGTCTACGCCAAGTCCGGCGACTGGGGCAACGTGCAATCGGTCAAAAAGCCGGATGGCGCGTCCACGCCCACCGATCCGGTCGTGGCAGCAGTTATCGCCGCCGCGCAGCAGCAACAGTGGCTGCCGGTTAACGTCAACTCCGGCTTTTACAAATTCGCGCAGGCAAACAATCTGGGCGACCCGCAGACCGACGAGTTCGAGTTCACGGTGGACGACGCGTATGTAGGGCAGGTGTATCTGAACGGTTTTGTCTACGCCAAGAAGAGCAACCTCGGCAACGCGATGTGGGTCAAGAAGATGGATTCGTAGCGTGTCATCGTGTCATTGCGAGGAGCGATCTTCGCGACGACCCTGGCGCCTGCGTTCCCGCCAGGGCAGGTGAGCAATCTCCCAATCGGCAGGAGATCGCTTCGCTCGCAATGAGAGGAAGCAGAGAACATCGCTCAACTCAAGGAGGAGCAAATGGATTTCGATCCGCGCCTGACCGCTCTCGGTATTAGCGTCAAAGCCGGAGGTCCGACCGCGAGCTGGACGCTCGTCTCCGCGCAGTATCAGGACGAGACCCAAGCCGGCGGGAACCACAACATCTATTTTACGGTCGTCGATGCCTCGGGCAAGCCGTTAGCGGGTGCGCCCTGCGTGGTCGATTACCCGCAAGACCCATCCGATCCGCACCAACCGTCCAGGACGCCGGCGGACGCGACCGGTCAAGCCAACTATCCGATGTACGCCAACCTCGACACCACATTGAAGAACGGACCGTACTTTGCGTACCTCGACGACCCGAGCAAGAGCGATGTGATTACCGGGATGGGCTTGCCCGAGCATCGTCACGTGAACTACCTGCTCCAATTCGCCGCGCAGACGCCGGGCAGCGCGCCGCCTCCACCGCCGCCGTCGGCAACGCTGGAGCAAACGGTGATTGCCAACGCGCAAAAGTACACCTGGATGCCGATCAACACCGACGGCGCGCTGTACAAATTCGCGCTGTCGAATAACCTCGGCTATCCGCAGACCGACGAGTTTGAATTCACTTTTAGCGCGGACACCTATGTTGGTCAAGTGTACAACGGCGGCATCGTCTATGTGAAGAAAGGCGACTGGGGCAACGTCAAGTGGGTGAAGAAGCCGTAACTTGATTGAGGATGAACCTTGCGAAGGTTTGTGACCTTCGCAAGGTTTTTGGTTCGCGCACGGGAGATGGAATGTCTGAGGTGACGGAGTTTCGTAGAGCGAAGGACGATTTTTTCAAGACCGCCGCGCAGTCGCCGCTAACGCCGGAGCAAAAGAAGGGTTTCACCGGCTTGCAGTACTTTCCGGAAAGTCCGGCGCTGCGCTTTGAACTGCCGCTGGAGCGCTATGCCGACCCGGAGCGCATCAAGATGCAGACCAGCGCCGGCGCGACGCAGGACTACTTGAAGGTGGGACAGGTGCGGTTCAAGGTCAACGCGGCGTCCGCCGCGCTGCAAGTGTACGAATCGATCGATCATCCCGGCGCGTACTTTGTGCCCTTCGTCGATGCCACCGCGCCGGCGGAATCCTACGGCGCGGGGCGCTACCTCGAACCGGAAGAGCGCCACGCGGACGCGCTCGTCGTCGATTTCAATTTTTGCTACAATCCCTACTGCGCGTACAACGACCGCTGGTCGTGCCCCTTTCCGCCGCCGGAGAATCGGCTAACGATCCGCATCGAAGCCGGCGAGAAAAACTTTCACGCGTAGGCGCGTTCCGCGAGTACGAGCGCGCCGAGCACGCCGGCGCGCTTCCCCAATCCCGGCGCGACGATGTATTCGTCGATGCGTTCCAGAATCTCCGGCGCATGGACGTAATTGTTCAGCCACGCGCGGACTTGGTCCCGCACACGCGGCAAGAGCCGCGGCTGCTGCATCACCCCGCCGCCCATCACGATCCGCTGCGGCGAAAGCGTGCATGTAAAATTCGCGAGCGCGAGCGCGAGGTAGCGCGCCTCCCATTCCCACGCTACGTGATCCGCCGGCAAGTTTTCCCCGCGCTGCCCCCAGCGTTTCTCGATTGCCGGTCCCGCCGCTAAACCCTCAAAGCAATCGCCGTGGTACGGACAAAAGCCCGCATACGGATCGATTGCCCAATCGTGCGGAATGAAAATGTGCCCCATCTCCGGATGGATCAAGCCGTGCAGCAACGCGCCATTGACGAGCGCGCCGCCGCCGATGCCGGTGCCAATCGTCAAATAAATAAAATTATCGATTCCTTGCGCCGCGCCCCACCGCTGCTCTCCGAGCGCGGCGGCGTTGACATCCGTATCGAACCCGACCGGCACGCCGAGCGCACGCCGAATCGCGCCGGCAAAGTCGGTGTGCGCCCAGCCCGGCTTGGGCGTCGTGGTGATGTAGCCGAACGTCGGCGACGCCGGATTCGGATCGACCGGACCGAAGGTACCGATGCCAACAGCGGCGAGGCGAGCTGACGCCGCATGCGCCTTGAAGAATTCAATCGCGCGCGCGATCGTCTCCGCCGGCGTGGTGGTGGGAAATTGCGTCGCCTGCAAATCCTCCGGCGCGGCGCCGACCGCGCAGACGAACTTGGTGCCGCCTGCTTCGATGCCTCCGTAGATCGTGCTCATTCTGCCAACACCGCTTCAAGAACGCGCTGATGCACTGCAAGCGCCGCCGCGCCGAAGAGCACGTAACGCACGAGTTTGATTTCCGGATGCGCGCTGAGGTAATCGATCACAATCCGAAACGCGATGCGCGCGGCGTCCTCCAGCGGATAGCCGTAAACGCCGGTCGAAATCGCCGGGAACGCGATGGACGCGCACGCGTTTTGCGACGCGAGTTCGAGGCAGGTGCGGTACGCGCTCGCGAGCAGCGCGGGTTCGCCGTGCTTGCCGTCGCGATACACGGGCCCGACCGCGTGGATGACGTGGCGCGCGGTCAGCCGGTAGCCGCGCGTGATTTTCGCGCTGCCGGTCGCGCAGCCGCCGAGCGTGCGGCACTCTGCCAGCAACTGCGGACCCGCCGCGCGGTGAATCGCGCCATCGACGCCCCCGCCGCCGAGCAGTGACCTGTTCGCCGCGTTCACAATCGCGTCCACATCCTGCCGCGTGATGTCGCCTTCGACCAACTCAAGCGTAGCACTGCCGATTTCGATTTGCATCTTGCCTCCCCCAGTACCAACGTCTCCCGACTCAATCGTGCTATTCCGATTTGCCCCACGCTTCGCGTCGCACGGGATTTTTCAGTGTGTTTCCGTGTGACGCGAAGCGTGGGGCTCAAAAACCGACTACGCTTGACAATAGGTTCGCCAGACCGCTTTCAAAATCCTTTCTGTCCGCGAATTACGCGAAGGAAACAACAGAAATTAGCCGAAATTCGCGTGATTCGCGGATGAAAAATATTTTGGCGAAGGTATTGATTGAATGTGGGATTATCCCAGTACTTCCCGCACTATTCCCTTCCCAGCGGTCGCGCGTGGGCTGAGCAGATCACGTTGGTGTGCCAGATTATAACTCGAAATTCACCGATTGCCCATTTTGGATTCTACATTACGAAACGAGGTTTGACAGTCCTCCCGCGCGGTGGTAAACTCGCGCTATGGCTGACCTTGAACTGGCTAAACAAAAACTCGATAGCGCTTCGCTCGCGTTCGTCATCGCCAAAGACGGCGCGATCCTGCGCACGGGCACGCGTGAAGGGATCGGCGAATTGATCGAAGCGGTGGACGCGCTGGGCGATGCCGCCCGCGGCGCGGCGCTCGCCGATAAGATCGTCGGCAAAGCCGTGGCGATGGTGGCACGCGCCGCGCGACTCGCCGCGGTCTATTCGCCCCTCGCCAGCCAAGCCGCGCGCGACGCGCTCTCGATCGACCAGATTCCGCTGGAGTACGATCGCCTCGTTCCGCTCATCCTCAACAAACGCAATGACGGTCCCTGCCCGATGGAACGCCTGACGCTCCCCCTCGATGATCCCATTCAAGCCGTGGACGCGCTGCGCGAGTTCGTCCGCGCGCGGGTGCAGGCGGCGTAACGCGCGCGGCGAGTGAGTGTGATGAAAGACAAGTCAACCAAATGATCGGGAGTTGAATTTGATTTTGACTTTTCTGCAATATCTCGCCGGCGCGCTGATCGGCTACGTCTTCGGCGCATTTCCCACCGGCTATTTTGTCGGGCGGCTGTGGCGCGTCGATGTGCGCAAGCACGGCAGCGGGCGTACCGGCGGCACGAATGTTTTGCGGACGGCGGGTTGGGGCGCGTTCACGCTGACAGTGCTGGGCGATCTCAGCAAAGGAATCATCGCGGTGCTGCTGGCGCGGTGGCTGTTTCCGAATTTGCACGGCGCGCACGCGCTCGCGGTTCTCGGCGTGCTCGTCGGACACAACTGGTCGATTTGGATCGCGCTGCTCGCCAAGCCCGCTGTGCGCGCGACCTACGCGCGTCCGCCGCTTGGTTGGATTCAACGCCTCGCGCAGCAGGGCCGCGGCGGCGCGGGGGTTGGCGTCACCGTGGGCGCAGTCCTCGCGCTCTTTCCGCCGGTGATCATTCTTGGACCGATCCCGCTCGCCGTCTTGCTCATTTGGCGCTATGCGTCTGTCGGATCGATGACGGTGGCTGCGCTGTTCCCGTTCGAGATGCTCTATTTTTGCGCGAACGGTTACGCGCCGTGGAGCTATTTTCTTCTCGCCGTCGTCGTGTGCGTCATCATCTTCCTCGTGCACATCCCCAACATCCAACGCCTGCGCGCGGGCACCGAGAAGCATTTCGGCGAGCGGCTGGGACGCAAGCCGCG
>JBBIJS010000123.1:0-6881 GCA_037445855.1 Chloroflexota bacterium
TTGGTAACTCGCCGCCGAAATCGCGGTTCACCCGCGACCAGGTGCCGCCTGCATTTTGAATCACGACGAGGTTGAAATCACCCTGCCCAATCGAAAGATTGCCAACCAAATGCTGGCGAATCAACTCCAACCATTTTTCTTGTTGCGGAGTGAATTGATTTTTCGCACGCACGTTTCTCATTGCTTGATTCACGCGCTCTTCTGCTGTCAGCAAAGGTTCACGCCGCGCCGCGTGGTGCACAATTGAAATAATATCCGCGAGTGCGTGCTGATACGCCACACGCAAACGCGCTTCGGTGAATTGTTCGGGACGTATTGCCAATTTGTCGCGCAATTCTTTAAGGGCGTCCGTGTTCCAATCGGCAGGACGTTCGAGCAAAATGCGAATCGCCTCGACGTGTTCGGGATTCTCGCGTACAAACTTTTCAAACTCCGCGATATAATCTTTCGGTTTGAGCATCCGCCCATCGGCGGTTTTGAAACCCAACTCGGAAGTGACGACGTCTGTTGCCGATTCCGCCACGATGAACAGCTCTCGTTCGCGCGGGTACTTGTCCAAGAAATCCTGAAACGCTGGATTGCGCAGGATGCCGATGGTATATCCCCAGTTGTCCTCGAGCGCACTGGTCAAATCACGTGCCCATCCAGAAATATCTTCTGTGCCAGTGAATCGCTCGAACATTCCGCGCCCATGCCCCGAAATGTTCTTTGACATTCTTTGCAAGCGACGAACGAGCACGCGAGTGTTGTACGCGCGATCGCGGTTGTTGTAAATGTCACCGATGATTTCGGCTGGCTTGCGGGTCGGTTTATCAGGCGGCGCGTCCGTGAACGCGCTCGCGCTCTGAAAATATTCCAGCACGCCTGCCGCGTCGAAAACCGTGAAATGCGTTTTGTCGATCGGGTCACATCGACGCGTACCGCGCCCAAGAATCTGCTCGAACAAGATGCGCGATTTGATCGGACGCATCAGCACAATATTTTCCAACGCAGGAATGTCCACGCCCGTTGAGAGCAAGTCTACCGTCACAGCAATATTTGTCTCAGGACGATTGCGAAATTCGCGGATACGTTGAAGCGGACGGTCAACGCTCGGACTGCCCGTGATTTTCTTGACGAAATCATCGCCCTCACCAAATTCGTCGCGCAATAACGTTACAAGTTGATCAGCGTGGGAGGTATGCGGCAAATCATTGCACGCGAAAAAGAGCGTCTTGGGGAAATGTCCCAACTGTTGCTCTTGTTCGCGCGCGTACTCTGCAAATGCTTTCACAATTTTCGAGTTGGTGTCTGGCGCAGTCCAATCTTGCTCGTTTGTTGCGGGGGACAATTCTCGCTCATCTTCCAGTATATCAAAGCGAAGTTGACCCGTTTGGCGATCTTTCAAGCCGACTTCTTCACCTGGCTTGAGGAAAACACCTTCCTGTTTAATCTGGGACTGAATTCGCACAGGATCATAATCTACCAAATAACCTTCACGCACAGCACGTTCATATTCGTAGCGATAAACAATTTCCTTGAAATATGCGGTCGTGTGCGCGGCAGGTGTCGCCGTCAATCCGATGCGGATGCCGTCAAAGTGATCGAGTACCTCGCGCCATTTGCCCTCTTCGCTCGACGTGTACCCGCGATGACATTCATCGGCGATAATCAAGTCAAAGGCGTGGATGGGGATATTTTCTTTTTCCGCATCGCTTTCATCATCCGTATCATCGCCGCCCCATGCTTCGGGCTTGCCGAAGAGATTGATACGCATTCGCTGAATCGTGCAGACGTAGACGAACGCGTGACCTGGTTGGGGGTTCGTCAGATACTCGGTCGGCAAAACCTTGGGATCGAATGTGTCGTCTTCCAAATCTTCGCGGCGAAACCGTTGGCTGTAGACTTCGTAGGTCTGGCTGAGCTTCAACCCTGGCTCCGCATCGAACTTGTTCATTTCGGTCACGGCTTGCGCCGCCAGTGCGCGCCGATCCACGAGAAAGAGGACGCGCTTTGCTAATCCCGATTTCATCAACCGATAGATCAGCGAGATCGTGGTAAAAGTTTTGCCTGTCCCCGTCGCCATCGCGACAAGCATCTTGCGCTTGCCTGCGAGGATTCTGCTCTCAACTGCTTGAATTGCTTCGCGTTGATAAGGACGCAGATTGGTGATATCATTCGGCGTCTCACGCAACCAATGTGCCGCAACACTTGTGTCACGTGTCAGCATCTCACGCAACGCGGTAGGTGTGTGGAACGCGGCGACCTCACGCGAATAACTGTTGCGCTGGCGCAAATCCTGGAAGAAGAATTTCGTTCCGTTCGTGGAATAGATAAAGGGAACGTGAAAACCGTTGAGATTAAAGGGGGAATCGGTCAAGCCGCGTGCATAGCGTTGCGCCTGCTGAAGGACATTCTGCGGCCCGACTCCAAGCCGCTTTGACTCGACCAGAGCAATCGGGAAGCCGTTATCGAATAGCGCGTAATCCACTGGACCATTAGCGGTCGGGTACTCTTCGACTGCCACGCGCGAATACATCGTACCATCGCAATAGCGCACGATGGGTGACCAGTCTGCGCCTTCCAGCGCTTGGTCGATGAGTTGCTTGCGGGTCTCGCGCTCGCTCAATTCCATAAGAATCCCCAGTCTACTTGCGTCCAGGTTGCCTCACGTCAATTCGAAAGCAAGGTGAAACCAAACGCCCGCCCCGGTACTTGACCAGAGCGGGCGACTGTGCGCACTCTCATTCGCCTGAGGTGGTCATGCTGGCACGTCATTCGACGCCGCGCTTGCGCAACTTTAAGGTTGCGCCATTAACCTTGGGCACTGCCGCGCTGATTTATTTCCAACGCCGCGCGGCTCGTCTATTGGCTTGATCGAATTATACCCCAGACATTGTGGAATGACAATATTCCGCGGGTTAAATTCGCGCAAAAAATAATCGCTCAGCCGCGTATGACTGAGCGATCCGTGAACCCAACCAGAAGTTGGCTTTAGCGTGTGCCCTCACGGGAATTCGAATCCCGGTTTTGGCCTTGAAAGGGCCACGTCCTAGTCCCCTAGACGATGAGGGCGATCCTACGCCGCGCATTCTACCAAAGGTGCGCGAAAAGGTCAAATCTATTTTATGCCGAGCCGCACGCGATAACTGAAATACCAATTCATCGGTCGATCACCCAGCGCGCGCTGCGCCGCCACGCGGAATCGGTCGAGACCAATTTCGCCCTCGCTCACTCCGCGCTGCATCACTTTGGCGACGTCGCCTTGACTCAGCGCGAGTCCCACAAGCCGCGCCGCGTCTCCCAGCTCCGTGTGATGCGCCACGATTTCCTTGACGTAGCGAAAACGCCCGCTCGCTTCCATGCGTGCCAGATGCTCTTCCTTCTGCCACTTGATCACGCCGGGGTACCAGCCGCGCGCTTCGCCGAGCGCCTCGACGCGTTCGTCAAACTCGCGGTACGCGCCCTCGGCTTCCCAGTTCATCGTCGGCGGCCAATCCGCGTCGTACGCCGCAAACACGCCGCCGGGTCGCAGAATGCGCGCGACCTCCGCGAAGGTGGGTTCGGGGTCCATCCAGTGCAGCGACTGCGAGCACGTGACGATGTCGGCGCTCGCGTCCGGCACGCCAGTCTGCGACGAGATCGCATCGACGAATCGCACGTTGCCCGAACTGGGCAGCGCGGCGGCGCGCCGTTCCGCTTGCGCGCGCATATCCGCGTTCGGCTCGATGCCGATCACCGCGTCCGCGCGCGGCGACCACAGCAGCGTCGACAAGCCGGTGCCGCTGCCCAAATCGACGACGAGCCGCGGACGCGCGGCGCGCGCCAGCTGCGTCAGGATGTCGAGCAGAATAACCGGCGGGTGAGGTCGATTCGCGTCGTAGCGCTCAGCGATGCCGCTAAATCGATCCAAGTTCGCGGCGAGATGCGGGGGCGTATTCATAACGGGGGCCACGGCACAGGCGGCCAGTCCTCCGGCGGTTGCGGAAAAGTTCCGGTCGCGATCAACGCATCGATGCGCTGCCGCAGCGCCCTCAACTCGCGCCGCGAGAGTAATTCGGCGAGCGACACGGTCAGAGACTCATCCGCGCGCGCGAGACGCGCCTGCAAATCGCAGAGATCTTGGAGGATGTCTGGCGGGATTGGCTGCTCCGTGAAATCCCAAACCACAGTTCGCAATTTCGGATACTCGTGAAACGTCACGCCATGATCGATGCACCAGATACACCCGTCCATCCCGAGCAGAATGTGTCCGCCTTTGCGATCGGTGTTGTTTATCGCCGCGTCGAACACGGCGATGCGTTTCATTTCGTCGCGATGCGTTTGGCGGAGCGTAAAGAAGTGCTGTTCGTCCACGGTTTCGATGAAGAGTTGAACGACGCCTTCGCCTTCGGGACCTGCGCGGAGAACCGAGGGCGGGATATTGGGCCACCCCAGCGCCGCGCTGACGAGATACGCGGCGACCTCGCGTTTCGCCAGCGTGCCGTCCGGAAAATCCCACAGCGGTCGCTCGCCGCGGCTCGGCTTGTAGATCGCCTGGATGGTTCGCGCGCCCGCGCGAATCGTCACGAGGAACGTATAGTTCGAGCTCCACGGGACGAGGCTAGCGATCTCCATCTCGCCCTGCGCGAGGAGCGCGAGTGTTTGGGCGGCGTCCTTCTCAGTTTTCTGACTATTCGCAGATTTATCTACCATTCGAATAACCGGACAAGGAAGGGCGTACGGATGTGCCCATCGTTCGTCCTCCGTCAGGTGTTCAGTTCAGGGTTGCCTTGGCGCCGTGTCCGTTGCGCTTGGGGCAAAAATGCCCTTCTGGATCGATCGGGCGGCCGCACAGCACGCAGATCGGTCTGCCGCCCGCAACGATCCCCGCGGCGTGACGCGCGAGCGCGCGCATCTGCTCCGGCGTCGCCCAGAAACGCACCACGTTGATCGCGGGCGGATTCTCTTCCTCCGGCAATTCATACGCCACGAGGACTAGCAAGCCCCGGTCGGCTTCATAGCCCAGCCCCAACTGTCCCACGCGAAAGACCGGCTCGATCGGCTCCGACAATTCCATTTCCG
The DNA here is from genome assembly GCA_037445855.1 of Chloroflexota bacterium. Classification (GTDB taxonomy): domain Bacteria; phylum Chloroflexota; class Anaerolineae; order UBA4142; family UBA4142; genus DAIDTM01. Next base: position 5,044 of record JBBIJS010000123.1, read on the forward strand.
TTTCAGTTACCTGAACGGTCGACGCCTGATTGCTTCCGCCCAAGCGCTCCAGCAACTGATCGATTCCCTGCGAGAGAGCAGAGATCTGTTCTTTTTCGCTGAGCAACGTGACAATCTTGACGCCCTGCCGCGCCTGCAAATAGAAACTGCGTTTGCCCGGCTTGCCGAGCACGCCCGCGGTAATGTGGGTCACTGGATTTAGATCGTGCAGAATGTTTGGTTCAGGCATCTTTTCTTCTTCCTTTTGGTCTTGCTTTTTTTCCGGCTCCGGCTTGAAGGCGGGCAACTTGGCGCCGTCGTTCAACTTGAATAGATGCGCGCCGTGCTCGTCGAAAAAGAATACCGTGACTGAAGCCGGACCGATCGCGATCCGGTTAAAGTTGTTCAAGTCCATCCCGAGGTAGTGCGCGATCGCGGCTTTGAGCGGATCGGCATGCGAAAAGACCGCGACGACCTGCTGGGGGTGCGCCGCGACAATCGCGTCCAGCATCGCGACGAGCCGCGCCTGCACCTCGTCGATGCTCTCGCCGCCGGGCGGATGGAAGCCGACCGGATGCGCCTGCATCTTTTTCCATTCCTCGGTCCCGTCCAATTCCTTGACTTTTTTCCCCGTCCACTCGCCCGCGCGCGATTCGCCCAGTTCCGCTCGCACGCGCACCTCGAGTTTCTGGCACGCCGCGACCGCTTTGGCGGTATCGAGCGCGCGTTCGAGCGGGCTGGAATAGATCGCGGAAATGGAAATGTGATTGAGCCGCCGCGCGAGCGCGTCCGCCTCGCGCTGTCCCTGCGCGTTCAAGTGGACGCCGGGCGTCCAACCGGCGAGTCGACCGTCTTTGAGATAGTCATTGCTGGCGTGTCGAATCAAAAGTAAGATGGTCATTCGCGCACTCCCACGCGCACCTGCCGCAGCAGCTCCGCGAATTCGCTCAGCATCATCGCGGTCGCGCCCCAGACTTTGTGACCGTTCAGGTTGAACAGTGGCACGATCGTACGATGACCGCGAATTTCCCACTCCTCTTCGCCGACGGCATCCTCATCCAGCAGCCGTTCGAGCGGCGCGTCGATGATTTCGACCACCTCGCCGGGTTCCGGCGTCACCGCCGGACGCGTCGCGGTGTACGCGACAAACGCCGTCACGCGAAAACCGCTGACCGGAATGTACACCGGCGTCAGCGCTTCGCCGATCATCTCGACCGACGCCCAATCGAGATTCAACTCTTCGCACGTTTCGCGCACGGCGGTCTGCGCCAGCGATTCGCCGGTTTCCTGCGCGCCGCCCGGCAGCGAGATCTGCCCTTTGTGATTTTCGACCGTGTCGGTTCGCCGCGTCAAAAAGAAACTCAGATCGTTCTGCGCGGGGAATAGCAAAATCAAAACCCCCGCCTCTTTCGGGTGCATCTCCGGCGGGAGTGGAAACACATCGCCCGGGCGCGGGCGGGGCGACAGGCGAACGTGCGCGGGGCGACCGGGGCGCGGCAGCGCCAGCGCGCGGCGAAGCTCATTCAAAGTCACCGGCGCATTTTACTGTAAACGCCGCGCTTGGTCAAGCGCGTCACGCGGCGCGCGATTGACGCGGCGCGGACTCTGCGCTACAATTCCGCGCGAGGTGAGACCATGCCGATTCCCAATCCACAAGTCGCCGAAGAATTGCGCCAAGCCAAAGAAGAACTCGCGCGCCTCCACGCCGAGAAACTGCAACGCTATCCACCCAACGCGCATCCGCTCGCTGATCCAGATTACTTTGCGCGCGAATTTTCGGCGTCACAGGTCGAGGAGCGCAACAAATTGATCGAGCGAATCGAGGAACTCGAACAACGCGTCCAAGCCCTCCAAGACCG
>JBBIJS010000123.1:6981-8425 GCA_037445855.1 Chloroflexota bacterium
GGGCGTCAAGCCGCCCAGCTCCCCGCGTCAAATTTCCCCTCCCGCTGACTGGGATTTGCGCACGGCTGATGGCTGACCGCGCGCATAGTATCTCTTTCCCATTGTGGTTCACCATCCGCTCAGATATAGTAGGTGGGACACCGGTACTGCTCTTGCAAGCCGGTGTATCCTCTTGTCTGGCAACAGAGGACATCGAAACCACATTGGCACAGCGCATTTTCATCCTGTGTCAGAATTCAAAGGGAGGAAACATGAAAAGATTCATCCTGCTGGCGATCGGCTTGGTTCTGGCGATCGGACTGACCGCCGCCTGCTCATCCGCGCCGACGCCGGTGCCGCCGCCCGTGGCGCCGCAAAGTGTTCCAACCGCGGTTCCACCAGCCGCCGCACCAACAAACCCGCCGCCGCCGCCGCCGAGCGCGACCACGGTTCCACCGACAGCGGTTCCGCCAACGGCAGTTCCGCCGACGGTTGCTCCCGCGAACACGCCCGTGCCGCCGACGGTTGCCGTGGCGCCAACGAACGTGTCCATTCCGGTGCCGACGCCACAACCCGGTTTGTACGTGAGCGCGATGAAGCTATCGCCGGCGCAACCCGCGTTCAATCAGAACATCTCATTTACGCCCACGTTCGTCAACGCGACGAGCACGGTGCAGAACTTTAACTGGAAAGTCTACATCTGGCGAGCCGACACGGTCACCAAGACCGACAACGAGACCACCGCACAGATGACCGGCTTCCCGGTCGGCGCCGGCGATTTTCCATCGCTGGGCACTTATCGTTACGGTCCCACTGGCTACCCGTGCGAATACTTTTTCGCGCGCGTGGGCTGGCTGGATGCCAATAATAAAGTCACCTACTTCACCAAGCCAGACGGAACAGATTTCAATCAGGGCTTTAAGATCTGCGACGTGAACATCATTCCCACCCCTGTGCCGCAAACCACCGCGCCGACCGCTGTGCCGCCACCGCCGGGACCCGGCTTGTTCGTGACCAATCTGCGTTTGCAGCCGTTTGAAACGCCGCAGCACTTTATGCCCACGACGTTCTTCGCGACATTCCAGAACACCAGCAACGTCGTCCAGAACTTTACATGGCGGGTGTACATCTATAGAGCCGACACCCCCACCCGCTCCAACATCGAGACCACCAATCTCCTGACCGCGTTCCCGGTGGGCACGCAAGAAATCCAATCGGTTGGAACCTTCACGTACGGGTCCACCGGATATCCCTGCGACTATTTCTTCGCGCGCGTGGGCTGGATCGATGCGAACAACAAGATCACCTTCTTCCCCAAACCGGACGGTACCGTGTACGAAAAAGGATTCAAGGTCTGCCAGTAACACCCTCCGCGTGATCGATTAGACCGTGAGGCAGGAGCGTTTCGATAACCGCTCCTGCCTCACACGCGTCTGCCGCAAAGCGATTGGGATCGCGCGAGTGC
>JBBIJS010000124.1:0-8333 GCA_037445855.1 Chloroflexota bacterium
ACGACTTGATCGATTCGTCATCAATGCACGCGTACGTGTCCGTATCCGCGCGGCAGCGCGCGAGCTGCGCCTTGTTGCCTTTGCCGAGGTACGCTTTCTGCACCCCTTCGTCTGCCATCAATTCTTTCGCCGTGCCTTCCAGCACGATGCGCCCGGTCTCGATCACATAGCCGCGATCCGCGACCTGCAGCGCGGCTTTGGCATTCTGTTCGATCAACAGGATCGTCGTGCCGCGCGTCCGCAAGCCCGCGACGATGCGTAGAATCTCGCGCACCATCAGCGGCGCGAGTCCAACCGACGGCTCGTCAAGCATCAGCAACTTGGGACGGCTCATCATCCCGCGCGCGATCGCCAGCATTTGCTGTTCGCCGCCGGAGAGCGTGCCCGCCGCTTGCCGCTGCCGCTGCCCCAGAATCGGGAACAGGTCGAACGCCTGCCGGATATCTTGCGGCACTGCCGAATCGCGCCGGTGGTACGCGCCGAGCAGCAGATTGTCCAGCACGCTCATCGTCGCGAACATCTGCCGACGTTCCGGCACGTGGCTGATGCCGCGCGGCACGATCACTTCGGCGCGCAAATGGGAGATCGGCTTGCCTTCAAAATATACTTCGCCGTGCCGCGGATTGAGAATGCCGCAGATCGTGTTCAGCAGCGTCGTCTTGCCCGCGCCGTTCGCGCCGATGATCGCGACGATCTCGCCCGGCTTGACGACGAGATTCACCAAATCGAGCGCGCGGATTTGACCGTAATACGTGCTGATGTCATTCAGGCGGAGCATGATTCGCCTCGGCGACTTGCGCCGTGAACGTTTCTACGCCCAGATACGCGGCGATCACGCGCTCGTCCTGCTGAACTTGCAGCGGCGTTCCTTCCGCGATCTTGATGCCATAGTCCAAGACCATCACCCGGTCGGCAATTCCCATCACCAATTCCATATCGTGCTCGACGAGCAGGACGGTGACGCCCTGATCGCGCAGCCGCCGGATCAGATTGTCCAGCTCGTCGATTTCCTTACGGGTCAGTCCCGCGCCCGGCTCATCGAGCAACAGCAATTGTGGATCGGTCGCCATCGCGCGCGCCAACTCCACTAGCCGCTGCTGACCGAAAGGTAGATCGGACACGAGCGAATTCGCGCGCGGCTCCAGCCCGACCGCGTTCAATTCTTGCCGCGCGCGCACGCGAATCTCTTGTTCTTCGCGGCGCGCCCACGGCACGCGCAGCGCGCTCTCCCACAAACGCGCGCGGCTCTTGGTGTGCCGCCCCACCATTACATTTTCCAGAACCGTCATATTGTTGAACATCTGCAAATTCTGAAAAGTGCGCGCCAGCCCCCACGCCGCGCGCTGATGCGGTCGGGACGCGCCGAGCGCGCGTCCATTAAGACGGAGTTCGCCGCGCGTCGGCGCGTAAACGCCGGAGACCAGGTTAAAGAGCGTGGTCTTGCCCGCGCCATTCGGTCCGATGATCGCAAAAATCTCGCCGCGCGCAATGGTGAACGAAACATCGTTCACGGCAATCACGCCGCCGAATTCCTTGCTCAACGATTGGGCTTGCAGGATCGCGGGCTGGCTCATTTACGGCGCACCCATAATCTCGACGGACTCTTGGATTTCCTTCACCGCCGCGCGTTCGGCGCGCCAGCGGCGCAGACGTCGCAGCGTGCCGGTCGTCAGACCCTCCGGCAAAACGATCATAATGATCATCAGGATCAAGCCGAACGCGATGATCTCCTGTTCGCCCGATGCGCCGCTCAAAATCTGCGGCAGCATATTGCGCAAGAATTCGGTCAGGAGCGTCACCGCCGCCGCGCCGAAGATCGCGCCCCACACGCTCGCCAGCCCGCCGATGGCGACCATCACCACCAATTCAACTGAAAAGTTGACGCTGACGACCGAAGGACTGATGAGTGAAATCCAAAACGCGTAGAGACTGCCGGCGATGCTCGCATACACCGCGCTCAGCGCAAAGACCACCGTCTTGTAATGTCCCGCATCCACGCCCATCATCTCGGCGGCAACCTCGCTGCCGTGAATCGCGCGCAGCGCGCGTCCGAATCGTGAGTTCACAATGTTCAGCGAAAGCGTCAGCACGCCTAACGCGGCGAACCACACGAGATAATAGAACTGGACGTCGGAGGTGAAACTTAGCTTGCCGATCGACAGTTTGGGAATGTTGCCCAGCCCGTTCGGACCGCCCGTCCAGTCGGTCTGCTGTGAAAGAATCAGCGAAAAGATCACATTCAGCCCCAGCGTTGCCATCGCCAAATAGTTGCCGCGCAATCGCAGGATCGGAATACCGACGCAGTAAGCGATCAAGCCGGTGAGCATTGCCGCCGCGCTCATCGCGGCAAGCGGCGACCAGCCGAAGCGAATGGCGAGAATGCCGGTCGCGTACCCGCCCATGCCATAGAACACCGCGTGCCCCAACGAAATTTGACCGGCATATCCCATCAAGAGCGACAGTCCAACCGTCAAAATCGTATTCAGCCCGACGAAGATCAGAATGCTGACTTGATAGTTGTTGGGCAAATAAATGGGCAGAACCGCCAGCACCAGGGCGAGGACGACCAGCGCGATCAAGTTACCGTGGCGGCTCAGTCCTTGCATTTCTACAATCCACTCTCTTGCTGTTTGGCGCTAGCGCCTAACAGTCCGCTGAGCCGCGCCGCGAGGATCAGAAAGAGCATGACAAAGGCGATCGCATCTTTGTACGCCGACGAGATAAACCCGGCGCCGAGCGCTTCCAGAATCCCCAAAGCTAACCCGCCAATCACCGCGCCGACCGCGCTGTCCATTCCGCCCATGATCGCGGCGACAAATCCTTTCAATCCCAACAACTCGCCCGAATCGTACCCCATAAATGTCGACGGGGTGATGACGATCCCGGCAATCGCGCCAATCGCCGCGCTGAGCGCGAACGAGAACATCGCCATCCGGTTGATGTCGATGCCCATCAAGCGCGCGGCGAGCCGGTTGATCGAGCACGCGCGCAATGCCTTGCCGGTCATCGTCCGCTCGAAGAACAAGAAGAGTAGCATGAGAATGACCGCGGCGGCGCCGATCACCCAAAAGTTTTGCAGAATGAGGAACGCGCCAAAGATTTGCAGCGGCGCGCCCACGGTAAAGTTCGGGAGGCGGAACGGATCGGTGCTCCAAGTGATGAGCGCGAGCCCGCGCAAGGTGATCGACGCGCCAATCGTAATGATGATGAGCGAAACGACCGACGCGCCTTTCGCCGGGCGAATCGCCAACTCGTAGAGCAGAATTCCGATCACGCTGACGATCAGCACCGCCGCGACGATCGCGATCGGCAGTGGCAAGTCGAGCGTGACTTTAACGGCGCGACCAAAGATGGGCGTGTCTTGGGAAAGCGTGACCGCAATCAGCGCGCCCAACACGGCGAATTCGCCCTGAGCAAAATTGATGATGCCGGTCACGTTATAGATCACGACGAAACCCAGCGCGATCAACGCATAGATGCTGCCGACGGTGATGCCGCTGAACAGCAATTGGACGATCTGACTCGGAAGGGACATGCAGACACCTTGAGTAGGGGCGGGGGAACCCCGCCCCTACGTATTTCACTTTACGGAGCGTTCTTGTAATCGGCGGGCGCGACATAAACCCAAGTGCCCTTTTTGATTTCGACCAGGACCATGGATTCTTTCGCGACGCCGGTGTGATCCGTGGGCGTCCAGTTGAATACACCGGTGATGCCGACGAGATTCTTGACGCCACCGCCTTCAAAGTACGCCTGTAGTTTCGCGGGGTCGGCGCCGACAGCGCCCAGCGCTTGCGTGGCGATCGTGACGGCGTCATACGCGTGCCCGCCGAAGGTGCTGATCGGCGCGCCCTTGGTGTACGCGGTGTAATCCGCGACGTACTTGGCGAGGATCGCTTTCTGCGGATCGGTGTCCGGCAGCGCTTGATACGTCAGCAACTTGCCGATGGGGAACAGGATGCCTTCGGCAGAATCCTTCGCCAGGTTGATGAAATCGATGTTGCCGATGCCGTGGTTGTGAACAATGGGAACAGTGAACCCGAGCTGGCGTGCCTGGACCGTCAGCGGCGCGCCTTCGCCGGAGGTCGCGTGGATTACGAGCCCTTGCGGATTCAAGCCCTTGATCTTGGTCAGCTGTGCGGTAAAGTCCTTGTCGCCCGGCTGGAAGAGTTCATCCGCGAGCACAGTGATGCCGGCAGCCGGGAAGATGGCTTTCATCGCGTTGCGCGAGTCCTGACCGAACGCGTTGTTCACGCCCAGGGAACCGACCGTGGTGATCCCTTTGGCTTTGAAATAGTCTGCCTGAACCTGAGTCACCGGCGTATTGCTCTGCGGCGTCTTGAAGATCCAAAACTTTTCCTTGCCGTCCGCGCCGGTCACGATCGTGCTAGCCGACGCCATAGAGATCATCGGAATCTTGACGCTCGTGGCATAGTCCGCCATCGCGATGCTCGCCGGGCTGCCGCTCGAGCCGATGATGAGCGCGACCTTGTCCTGCTCCACCAGCTTCTTGGCAGCCAGCGTCGCCTTGCTGGTATCGCTGGCGTCATCTTCCACCACGATGACGAGTGGGTGCATCTTGCCATCCGCGCCCTTGATGCCGCCGGCTTTGTTGATCTGATCCTGTAGCATCAGCGCGGTATCTCGCTCCGGAACACCGAGCGAGGATACGGGACCGGTAACCGACGCGATGAAACCAACCTTGTACGGATCGCCTGCCGCCGGCGCGCTCGTCGGCGCGGCGGGCGCGCTCGTCGGCGCGGCGGGTACGGCTGTCGGAGCCGCCGGGGCTGTCGTCGGCGCCGCCGGTGCGGGCGCACACGCGGCGAAAGCCGCCACGATCAAAAGACCGGCTGCCACCATCAGCAAAACATTTCGGACTTTCATTTCTGCTCCTCCTGGTTTGAATACGTGCCATTCCTTCCATCGAACGTTCGAGACAAAGGGGCAGCATCACCTCCTTCATGCGCGAGCAACGCTTTGACCACTACGCGTGCCGTTGGTCGATCACGCGCACCGCTTTGCCCGGCGGACGCGGCAATTCGCCCATCTTGACGAACTGCGGCTTGACCGTCAAACCAATATAGTCGTACAGCTCGCGCTGGATGCGCGCCTGCTGCTCGGAGGAGAGAGTCGTGGAGGTCTCGACCACCACGGCGATGGTCTCATTGCCGCGCTCATCGCGCCCGAGGATGATCTGATAATCCGCGGCGATCCCATCGTGCCGGAGGAGCAACGTCTCAACCTGGCTCGGATAGAAATTCAGACCTTTGTAAACGATCATATCGTCGGTGCGTCCCCGGAACCGGTCGATGCGGAGATGCGTGCGCCCGCACCCGCAGCGCTCGCGCGAGAGGACGCGCGTCATGTCGCCGGTGCGAAAGCGCAAGAGCGGCAGCGCTTCGCGGGTGAGGGTCGTAATCACCAACTCGCCCTCTCTACCATCGTCGACGTTCGCGCCAGTTTTCGGATCGATGACTTCAACCAAGTAGTGATCTTCCCAGACGTGAATGCCTTGATGCGCGGAACAATCGATACCCATCCCCACGCCGCCGGTTTCCGTCATCCCGATAATATCGAACGTCTCGATCCCCATCGCCTGTTCGATTTTCTTGCGCAGCTCGTCGCTCCATATTTCCGAGCCAAAGATTCCCACGCGCAACGGGGTGCTGCGGAAATCGAAATGCTCTTCGCGCGCGGCTTCGACGAGGCGGAGCGGATATGTGGCAATCGCCGTAAGCGCCGTCGCACCCAGGTCTTGCATCAACTGCAACTGGAGCAGCGTGCGACCTGGCCCGACGGGGATATAGAACGCGCCGATCGTCTCCGCGCCAAAGTGGAAACCAAAGCCGCCGTTGGGTAGACCGAACGAGGGGGTGATTTGAATGACATCGTCGCGCGTAACGCCCGCCGCCGTGTAACACCGCGCCATCGTTTCGCCCCACTGCCGGATGTCGGCGCGCGTGTAGGGACAGATAACCGGCTTGCCGGTGGTGCCGGAGCTCATCTGCATCCGCGCGATTTCTTTGCGCGGCACGCACGCCAGACCGAAAGGATACGCCGCGCGCAGATCGGCTTTGGTGAGGAGGGGCAACTGCTGCAGCGCGGCGAGCGAAGTGAATGAATCCGCGCGCGGCGTACCGAGCCGTTCATAATACGCCGCGTTGTTCGCAGCGATGCGCGCGATGTTTTCCCGAACGCGGGTCAATTGCAAACGCGTCAGCTCGTCGCGCTCCATCGCTTCACCGTCCGGCTCCCACATCATTGGATTGCCTTTTGCCCTTCCGCAAACGCACGCTGATTCAGCGTCAAGAACTTGGCGGGAATCCGTTCGCGCAACACCTGGTCCCACGAGTCCGCTTTGAACGGAGTGAATTGCGAGACCGCGCCCAGCAGCACCAGACTAGAGACGCGCTCATTACCGAGCGCGCGCGCGGTCTCGGTCGCGTTCAGCACCAGCACGCGCAAAGGTTTCGATTTCAAAAAGCCGATCGGATCATCCGGGTATTTGACCGCGTTGTTCAGCAGCGTCGGCTCGATGCGGTGATCGTTGACGATCAGCACGCCACCCTCTTTCAGATAATGCGCGTGCCGCACCGCTTCCAGCTTCTCGAACGCGACAAACACGTCCGCCTGCCCGCGCAGATTCAGCGGCGAGTACACGCGCTCGCCGAAACGAATGTGGCTAACGACCGCGCCGCCGCGCTGCGCCGCGCCGTGCACTTCGCCTTGCTTTACGTCGTAGCCCTCAGATGCGGCAACCAACGCCAGCACTTCGCTCGCCAACACCACGCCTTGTCCGCCCACGCCGGCAAAAAGTAAGTTGTGAGTCATATCCAACTCCGTTTGGTATACAAGTAGACAAGTAAACACGTAAACAGGTTTCCTTGTCTCAGTACATCACAGATTTGAGGAGAAGGCGTTCTCTAACGCCGTCTACGTCACGGAAAATGCTTGTTTTTGACGCTGGCGCGCTAGAGAGCGCTGGCTCCTCACCGAATATGTGATGTACTGTGTCTACTTATTTCCTTGTTTACCTGTTTCCTTCTTTCCATGAAACCATTCCTGCTTTCGATACGCCGTCGCGTGCGACGAGGCGACGACCTTGCCGCTTTCGTCCATCACGACGAGATGGTACAACCCGATGCGCGCGCTCGCCGCTTCCTCTTCCGCCGTGGCGATCAGCCGTGTGCCCGGCTTGACCGCTTCGATAAAATTGATCGTCACCGCGAGCGCGACGGTCCGCTGTCCGTACGAGTTGCACGCCGCCGCAAACGCCGCGTCCGCCAGCGTGGTGATCGCGCCGCCGTGCGCCCAGCCGTGAAAGTTCGTCATCGATCTCTTCACGACCATCGCGCACTTGGCGTACCCCTCGCGCAGTTCCAGCAACTCGATTCCCAACGACTGCGCGAACTTGTCCTTGCTAACGTATTCCCAAATCTCCTTCGCAACCTTCTTCCGCTTGCTGTTTACTGCCCACTGTCCACTGTTCACTGCCTTTACGCGCCCCACGGTTTGCCATCCACGCGTACGATACATTCCGGCGGGCATACCGCCGCGCACAGCGTACAGCCCACGCAGATATTTGGATCGATGATCGCTTTCGGGCGCGCTTTCTGGCTCTCGCTCGCGCGGTACGACTCCGCGCTTTCCAGAATCGCCGGGCAGCCGGTGTGAAAGCACAGCCCGCACGCGATGCACTCGTCCGCGACGACGGTGAACGCGACCTTGGGTTTCGTTTTCTCTTCCGGAATGAGCACGCACGGTCCTTCCGAGATCACGACCGACGGACCATCGAACTTGATCGCCTCGCGCACCGCGCCTTCCACTTCTTCCGGGCGGAACGCGCTCGCGTGCTTGACGAACTCGACGCCGAGCGCGCGGCAAATCTTTTCGTAATCGACTTGACTAGCCGGCTCGCCGTGAATATTTTTGCCGGTGCCGGCGTGATTCTCCTGCCCGGTCATACCGGTCGTGCGATTGTCGACGATGACGACCGTTGTCTTGCCCTTGTTGTAGACCGCGTCGAGCAGCGGCGGAATGCCGCTGTGCAGGAACGTCGAGTCGCCGATGATCGCGACGGTGCGCGGTTCGCCGGCTTTTTCGAATCCAAACGCGTGCCCGATCGAGCCGCCCATCTCGAACGACGTGTTCATCGTGTTGTACGGCGGCAGCCCACCGAGCGTGTAGCAGCCGATGTCGCCGGTGACGGTAATGCCGTTGATACGATTGAGCGCGGTGAATGTGCCGCGGTGCGGGCAGCCGATGCACAACATCGGCGGGCGCGCCGGCGTGGAGATCTCTTTCGAAAAATCAGTTGGCGCGACCGTGCC
>JBBIJS010000125.1:0-8320 GCA_037445855.1 Chloroflexota bacterium
GATTAGAGAATTCAAATCTCCAACCTCGCCAGTTTTTCATCTGGGACTGGTAGAATGTCAGTGTAAGTGGAAACCCAAAAAGAAAAGAGGTGAGAAGAATGTTTGCAAACTTGAAACGCAAGGTGTTGGTCGGCTCGGTCGCTGGCTTGATCCTCTTCGGGGGCGCGGTCCCGCTGTTCGTCGGTCAGGCGCACGCACAGGGTCCCGTGACGACCCCGTCGGCAGTCGAGGGGGTCGAGGCGCCAGCCGGACTTGAGGCAGGCGAAGCGGCGAAAGGCGCAGACCTGGACGCGATCCAAGCCGGTCCCGGTCAGCAACTCGAACAGCAAGGCGGCAGCACCTTAGACGGCAACTTCTAGTCTTCGTGAGGGGGCGACGCTATGCCGCCCCCTCATGAATGTTCACCGCACTTGTTAGTGCGTTTTTATCCCAAAGATTGACCCAAGGAGCATGTCATGCAACACAAAATGTTTTTCCCGCGGCGGATCTTTGCCGCGTTCGCGGTGCTCGCGTTCCTCGCGCTTGCCGCGTGCGGCGGTCCGGCGGCGCCCAAGCCGGCGGCTGTCAGCAATTCCGCGCCGGCGAATCCGCCCACCCAAGCCGGCAATCCGCCCACCGCGCAGAACAACCCATCATCGGCTCAACCGACCCCGCTCCCCGGCGCGTCCGGCGAAGCCGTGAAACCCGGCGGCGAGGGTGCGCCCGGCGCGGAAGGCGCGGGCAGACCCGAAGGCGGCGCATCCGTCGCCAGCGTGACCGATCCGGGCGGACTCCCGCCGTCACCTCAAACCAAAGATCCCACGCTGACCTACCTGGGTCAGGAGCAAATGGTCGTCTATCGCAATCCGTCGGCGCGCTACCAGGTTCTCTTCGTCAACAGCTGGACGACGAGTGCCGGCAATCCACCCGGCAGCGTCACGTCTGCGTTCCGGGATCGCCACGCGCAGATCGACGCGGTGAGCAGCGGCGGCAAGAACGCGCTGGCGTTCGCGACGGCGGATGAAGCCAGTGTGAAAGCAGCCACGCCGGGTTACCAGCGCTTGGCGCTCAAGCCCGAGCAGCTGCCGCCCGGATCGGTCGCAAGCTTGATTTACCGCTACCAGACAGGGCAGAATCCCGTCACCGGCAAGGCGCTGGATTTCATCGCCGCGCGCGTCTACGTGCCGCGCCCAGGATCGAACGATCTCGCGATCATCACCGTCACGGCGCCCGCGAATTTCTACGGCGACCTGACCCAAATCTTCGACACGATCGTCGCTAGTTTCAAATGGATCTAGTCAAATGGTCGCATGGTCGTAGCGTCAACTCGTCACGGGAAAACGCCCGCGCGACTGTCGGACCAATGGAGTCTAAAATGAAACGCAAAATCATCCTTATCGGCATCGTGATCGTGGTCCTGCTCGCGGCGGCGGGGCTGGGCTATCAGCAACTCACCACCAGCGCCGCGCCCGCGGCGCCCCTTCAGACCACCACGGTGGTCCGCGGGACACTGGCGGTCACCCTGCTCGCGTCGGGTAACGTATCGCCGCAAAAGAGCGCGCCGCTCGCGTTTCAAACGACGGGGCGCATCGCCCAAATCAACGTCCACGCGGGCGAGACGGTCCAAGCCGGGCAGGTGTTGTTGCAGCTCGAGCCAACCGATCTGGCAGCCGCACTGAAATCAGCGCAAGCCAGTCTAGCGAACGCCCAAGCCGCTTACGATGCGGCTCAAATCAAGAACGCCCACCGGACGGATCAGCTCGTCGGCGTCCGAACGCAGTTCGAGAAAGCGGTGCTTGCCCTGCAGCAAGCGCAGAGCAGCTATAACGCGATGGCGCCAGGCGACAACGTGGGGCTGACGCCACAAGCCGCCGCGCTCCAGACCGCGGTGATCGATTATCAAGCCGCGCGCGCGGGCTATAACCTCGCCGCGGCGAGCATCAACGACGATACCGCCTTGCGCGCCGCGCAGTCCGCGCTCGTGCAAGCCCAGCTCGCGGTGGACCAAGCCCGGCGTAATTTGGATCAGGCGAAGCTCGTCGCGCCGTTCGCCGGCGTGGTCGCCACGATCAATTACAGCGTCGGCGACTCGGTCGGCGCGGCGCCGGCGGTGGTGCTCGTCGACCTCTCGGCGCTCCAGGTTCAAGCCGCGCTCGCCGAAGTGGACGTGGCGCACGTGAAGGTAGGGCAAACGGCAGAACTGACGCTCGATGCGCTGGCGGGCCAAACATATACGGCGACCGTGACCGCGATCGGGACGCTCGGCACGGTGTCGGGCGGAGTGGTGAATTACCCGGTCACCCTCACGCTCGCCAAAGCCGACCCGGCGATCAAACCGGGAATGACCGCCGTCATGAACATTGCGATCGCCCAAGCCGATAATGTCTTGCTCGTTCCCACGCGCGCGGTGAACACCGAGGGCAACCGAGTAACGGTGACCGTGCTGCGAAATGGGCAGTCCGTTGCGACGCCAGTGAACACCGGTTTGGCAAACGGTCAATCCACCGAAATCACGAGCGGACTCACCGAAGGCGATACTATAGTCGTTCCGCAAGCGCCGGCGCAGGCGCTGCCGACCCCGGTCGGCGGTTTGGCGCCGCTCCTAGCCCCACCCGGCGGAGGCGGAGGAGGACAACAACAATGATGATTGAGATCGACACGGTCACCAAAGTTTATCGGATGGGTGAGGTGGACGTGCCGGCGCTGCGCGGGGTTTCGCTGAAGGTCGCGGCGGGCGAAATGGTCGCCATCACGGGGCCCTCGGGTTCGGGCAAATCCACCCTGATGTACATCCTCGGCTGTCTCGACACGCCGACGAGCGGGACCTATATCCTGGACGGCGTCCAAGTTTCCAAACTCAACGACGTCCAACTCGCCGGCGTACGCCGGAAAAAGATCGGATTTGTGTTTCAAACGTTCAACCTGCTGCCGCGCACCTCCGCGCTCGACAATGTCGAATTGCCGATGGTCTACGCGGGCACGCCGCAGCGCCGCGAGCGCGCGCGCGCCGCGCTCCAATCCGTCGGGCTAGGCGACCGGGCGGATCATCGGCCGCAGGAATTGTCCGGCGGGCAACAGCAGCGCGTGGCAATTGCGCGCGCGCTCGTGAACGATCCGAGTCTCATCCTTGCCGACGAGCCGACCGGCAACCTGGACTCGCAAGCCGGGGCGGAGATTATGGGACTCTTCAAAACGCTCCACCGCGAGCGCGGGCTAACGGTCGTCCTGGTGACGCACGATCCGGGAATCGCGGCGCAAGCGCAGCGGATCATCCGCACCCGCGATGGTTTGATCGTAGATAATTAGTCGCGTGGTCGCATGGTCGGTTGACGATCTGATGATCTAACTACACAACTATCGAACTAGCCAAGGGGGCAGTATGAATCTCATCGAAAGCACGCGCATTGCGCTGCAGAGTCTGAAGACGAACAAGCTGCGCTCGACCTTGACGATGCTGGGGATCATTATCGGCGTCGCCACGGTCATTGCGATGTTGTCGATCGGGCGCGGCACGCAAGCCTCGATCGACGCGCAAGTTCAAAGCATGGGCTCGAATCTGCTGTTTGTCAATCCCAGCGCGCCCACCGTTGCCGGCGTCAGCAAGCCCGGCGCGCTGACGGTTGGGGACGCGCAAGCGTTGAGCGGTCTACCCGGCGTGGCAGGAGTCGCGCCCCAACTCGATGGCGCCGGACATATTACGTATCTCAAGAACAGCGTCGAGGCGAGCGTCATCGGCGTCACCCCCAACTATCCCAGCGTGTTCAACACGACGGTGGCGGATGGGACCTTCCTATCCGCGTCCGACAATAGTCTGTGGTCGCCGGTCGTCGTGCTGGGCAGTCAGATCGCCGCCAGTCTCTTTGGCGCGGCAAGTCCGGTGGGGAAGACCGTCCTTATCAAGGGACAGATCTTCCGCGTGATCGGCGTGATGGCGCCCACGGGCGGCGCGGGCTCGATCAACTTCGACACGCAGAGTTACGTGCCGCTCGCCACCGCGATCAGCCGCTTGCTCGGCGGCGCACAGATCCACGGGCAGCACAAGGTTTCATTCCTGACGGTCAAGCTCACCGCGCACACCCCGCCAAGCGCCGCCATTCCAGAAATGGGCCGCATGCTGCGCGACCGGCATCAACTGCGGGGACCGGACGATTTCACGATCCAGAGCCAGCAAAATATTTTGAACGCCGCGCATCAAATCACCGACATCCTCACGATTTTCCTCGGCGGCATCGCGGCGATTTCGTTGTTCGTCGGCGGGATCGGGATCATGAACATTATGCTCGTCTCGGTGACCGAACGCACGCGCGAGATCGGCATCCGCAAAGCGGTGGGCGCGTGCCGGCGCGATATTCTCACGCAATTTCTGACCGAAGCAATGATCCTCAGCGTGTTGGGCGGCTTGATCGGGATCCTGAGCGGCGTCGCCGTCGCGCGCGTAATCTCCGGCATCCAGGTCAGCACGGCGACCTTGCAGACCGTGGTTGACCCACAGGCGGTGGCGCTGGCGGCATTGTTTTCCCTCGCGGTCGGTTTGTTTTTCGGCAGTTATCCGGCGAACCGCGCGGCGGGCTTGAATCCGATTGACGCGCTGCGGTACGAATAAAGGAGTTTGGCAATGCGACGAAACATTTTCTTCCTGCGATGCACTCGGGCTGCCCTGGGTTTGATCGCCGCGCTCGCGCTGGCGGCATGCGGCGCGCCCGCCGCCGCGCCCAACACGAATGTTCAGCCAACGGCGTCAGCCAATTCGGCGGCGGGTCCTGCGGCGCACACTGCGACGCCGGTCAGCCCGACCGCGCCGGCGATCCGCGCGTTCAGCCCAACAACAACGCCGACGTTCACGCCGACCCGACTGCCAACGCGCACGCCAACCGCGTCCCCGCTGCCGTTCAACGCGCAGTCGCTCAAGGGACAGATTCTGTTTCTGTCTAACCGCGTGCCGCCGTGGGGACCGCCGATCTGGAAGTTCGACCCGGCGACCGGGCAAGTCGCGCCGTGCGACCCGGCGTCCACAAGCGTAGCCCCAAGTCTAGTCGAGCGAACGCCCGCACCGAACCCAGGGGGAATCGCAACGCCGTCTGCGGGACTCCCGATCGGAGAATTTCTCGCGCAGTGGGGCTTGCCTTGCCAACAAGTCTACGTTCAGGCGCTGCAAGACCAGCCCCTTTCGCCGGATCAGAGATTCAATCTCTTCGTCGGCAACGACCCGCACAGCGGGCAGCCGCAGATTTTCGTGCTGGATCACTCCACCGGCACGCGCACGATGGTGACGCGCTTTGGCTCAGGCGTCGCGTATAGTCCTGCCTTTGCGCCGGACGGCTATCACATCGCCTTCATCTGGCAAGAGAATGGACAGGACAATCTCTATACGATCACCCGCGACGGCACCGCTTTGAAACGATTGACGCGCTTGCCGAGCCAGGACTGGTCGACCTGGGAATGGATCAAGCGCCCGACCTGGTCGCCGGATGGGAAACAAATCGCCTTCTGGTCGAATAAAGCCACGGGGGCGCGCCAGCTCTGGGTGGTCGCGGCGGACGGATCGAATCTGCGCAGCATTGCAGTCGCCCCGCGCCCCTTCGAGGATTGGGATCCAGTGTGGCTCCGTTAGCCCAGCTGCCCGATCGAACCCATCGGCGCGCATCTTTGGCTGCGTACCCGGTCTTTGCCGCCGGCGATTGGCAAAAATGAGTCCCACGGTTTAATCGGCTTTTAATTTGGCGCTGGTATGATACACACGATCAAACCGAGAGCTCACACTTTACGAAAGGATTTTGAAATGCAGAACAAAATGTTTTCTCTGCGGCGGAAGTCTGCCGCGTTCGCGCTGCTCGCGTTCCTCGCGCTTGCCGCGTGCGGCAGTCCGGCGGCGCCGAAACCGCCCGCGAAATCGGCGGCGAGCAATCCGGCGACAAACCCGCAAGCGCAGCCAACGCTTGCTCCCAATTCCCAGGTTGCGCCAAACAATCCACCCGCCGCGCAACTCGGTGAAGCCACCACCGCCCCCGGCGGTGAAGGTGCGCCCAACGCCGAAGGCGGCAAACTGGAAGGCGGACCCTCCGTCGCCAGCGTGACCGATCCGGGCGGACTCCCGCCGTCGCCGCCGACGAACGATCCGCTCATCGCCCAACTCGGCGAGGAAAAGATGGTGGTGTACCGCGAATTTCAGAACCGCTATCAAGTTCTCTTTGTCAACGGTTGGACCAGCGGTCCCGGCGATGCGGCGGGCAGCGTCAAATCTACGTCCCAGGATCGCAGCGCGCAGATCGTCATCGTGAACAGCGGCGGCAAATCCGCCACGGAATACGCAACCGCCGACGAAGTGCAACTGAAATCGTCCCTCGCGAGTTATCAAACGATCGTGCTCAAGCCAGGACAGATTCCGTACGGTCCCGTCACGAGTCTGATCTACCGCTACCAAGCCGGGCAGAATCCGGTCACCGGCAAAGGACTGAACTATATCGGCGCGCGCGTCTACATTCCGCGCCAGGGTTCGAGCGATCTCGCGATCATCACCGTGACGGGACCCGCGCAGTTCTACGGCGACCTGACCGAAGTCTTTGATCGCATCGTCAATAGTTTCAAATGGCTGTAGGTGGATAGTTAGGTTGGTAGGTTGTTAGGTCGTTAGGTCGTTGGATCGTTGGATCGCTGCTTAGCCAGCCAACCTCCCAACTACCCAACCACCCAACTACCTAACTACCTAACCACCCAACCACCGAAGGAGATTTATGTTTGGCACTCGTACCATGCACCGCCCGGTCGAAACGGACGGTGCGCTCTTGATGGCACGCGACGTGTTCAAGATTTACAAGACGAACGATCTGGAAACCGTCGTCCTGCGCGGCGCGCACCTCAGCGTGAAACCGGGCGAGTTCGTCGCCATCATCGGGCGCTCGGGCGCGGGCAAGACGACGCTGCTCAATCTGATCGGCGGCATCGATACGCCGACCGCCGGTCAGCTCGTGATTCGCAACACGGATGTGAGCAAGCTGGACGAAACCGAGCGCGGCGCATTTCGCCGCCAGCACATCGGCATCGTCTTTCAGACCGGCAACCTGCTCCCGTTCCTCACCGCGCTCGAAAACGTGATGCTGCCGATGCAGTGGGCGGGCGTCGCGCCAGGAGAAGCGCACGCGCGCGCCGCCGATTTGCTGACGCGGCTGGGACTCGCCAAGCGGCTGGATCACAAAGCCAGCCAGCTGTCCGGCGGCGAAGCGCAGCGCGTCGGCATCGCCATCGCACTCGCGAACAATCCCGATCTCGTGCTCGCCGACGAACTGACCGGCGAACTCGACACCGAGACCGCCGACCAGGTGTTGCGCTTGCTCGAAGACCTGCACCGCGAACGCGGCACGACGCTCGTCGTGGTGACGCACAACGCGCGCGTCGCCGCACGCGCCGGGCGCATCGTGCATCTGCGCGGCGGATTCTTGGAGGATGGTGATGAATAACTCGATTGTCATGGCGCAGGGACTCGAGAAAGCGTTCCGCGTCAACGGCAGCGCGATTGGCGCGCTGCGCGGCGTGAGTCTGGACATCGCGCGCGGCGAGTTCGTCGCGATTGTCGGTCCCAGCGGCTGCGGCAAAAGCACGCTGCTCAATCTGCTCGGCGGGCTGACGCTGCCGACGGCGGGACAGATCGCGATTGACGGCAACGACCTCGCGCGAATGCCCGCGGAGCGGATCGCCGAACTGCGCCGCCGCACGCTCGGCTTTGTGTTTCAAGCGTTCAACCTGTCGCCGGTGCTGACCGCGCAAGAGAACGTCGAATTTCCGATGCTGCTTGCCGGCGTCGCCGCGACCGAGCGCACGACCCGCGCGCGCGAACTTTTGCGCGCGGTGGGCTTGCAAGATAAAATCGATTACTTGCCGGGCGAAATGTCCGGCGGGCAGAAACAGCGCGTCGCGATCGCGCGCGCGTTGGCAAATCGTCCCGCCGTGCTGCTGGCGGACGAACCGACCGGCAACCTGGACAGCGCGACCGCGCGCGAGGTGATGGACCTGCTGATCCAGATTCATCGTGAAAACAGATCCGCGCTCGTCATGGTCACGCACGACCCCGACGACGCCGCGCGCGCCGACCGCATCGTGCGAATGCGCGATGGACAAATTGAATCATAGCAAAATGCTGTGTCATTGCGAGGAGGCGGTTTTCGCCGACGAAGCAATCCCCAATTCGCAAGTAGGAGATTGCTTCGTCGCACAGAACGCTCCTCGCAATGACATTCACGGAGTAAAGCAATGGCTTACCTTTCGTACGCGCTTCAAATTATCACGCGCAACCCGCGCCGCACGTTCACGTATCTGTTCGGACTCGTCCTGGCAGTTGGACTGTTCG
>JBBIJS010000126.1:0-6421 GCA_037445855.1 Chloroflexota bacterium
GACCAACCGATCATCACCCGCCTCATCCACGCCGCCGGCATCAACCCGCTGTCGCTGGACTGGCGGCGCTTCATTGTCGCGGAAGACAACGACGCGACAGTGGGGATCGGGCAGATCAAGATTCACGGCGACGGCAGCCGCGAACTCGCGTCGCTTGCCGTGATTCCGGAGCGACAACGGCAAGGCATCGGCAGCACGATCATTCGCGAACTGCTCGCGAAAGAAACTGGCGTCCTGTACCTGACCTGCCGCGCGGAACTCGAAACGTACTACGCACGCTTTGGCTTTCACCGCGTCGCGCGCGACGAAATGACGCCGTACTTCCGGCGGCTCATGCGGCTCGCCGGTGTCTTCATGGCGCTCGCGCGCAGCAACGGACCGATCGTGATGAAACGCGATGCGCTGTAAGGGCGAGCCATTCGCCAACTTTTGTCTTCAGGAAATGTAGCTTGGCATAAACCAACCGGGCGTGATAGGAAACCACGGTTGAGCGAATGCCTCGCCCCTACCACAGTGACATGACATGACCAATCGCACCTTGCTCGCTGTCTTCGCCCATCCCGACGACGAATTGTCTGCCGGCGGCACGCTCGCACACTACGCGCGTGCCGGCGTCCGCGCGCACCTCATCTGCGCGACGCGCGGCGAGGTCGGCGAAGCGCCGCCGGATTTGAAGGGCTTTGCGTCCATCGGCGAGATGCGCGCGGACGAGCTGCAGTGCGCGTCGAACATCCTGGGGCTGGACTCACTCAACTTTCTCGGCTATCGCGATTCCGGGATGCTCGGCTCCGCGGACAATGCTCATCCGCAGGCGCTCGCCGCCGCGCCGGTCGACGCGGTCGCGCGCCAAGTCGCGGCATACCTTCGGCGACTCAAGCCGCAGGTCGTCATTACCTTCGACCCGATCGGCGGTTATCGCCATCCCGATCACATCGCGATTCACCAGGCGACGGTTGCCGCGGTTCGACTCGCGGGCGACGCGGCGCAGGACGTGGAAGGACTGCCGCCGTACGCGCTGCAGAAGCTGTACTTTACCGTCTTCTCGCGCGGGTTCTTGCGCGCGGCGGTGCGCGTCCTGCGCTTGCTGCGCCAAGACCCGACCCGTTTCGGCAAGAACAAGGATATCGATCTCACCTCGTTCGTCGATGTCGATTATCCGACCCACGCGCGCATCTCCATCCGCGATGTGATCGCGCAAAAAGAGCGCGCGACGGCGTGCCATGCGAGTCAGCTCGCCGGGATGGGCGGCGCGCCGGCGCGGCTGCTTCAGCGCATCTTTGCCAGCGAAGAAACCTTTATGCGCGCGCTTCCCGCCGAGCCGCCGCCCCGGATCGAGCGTGATCTGTTTGAGGGGGTTGACCAGTAACTTTTCATCGCTCGACCTGCCGGGCTTCCAAAGCGTTGCGCTTTGGAAGCTTTTTCGTTCTTCGGAAAAAACGCAACTGCTCAGCCATAAAATTTTTCTACCCGCGAATCTTCGCGAATCCTCACGAATTTTGTTTCTTCATTCGCGGAAGTTCGCGGGGATTCGCGGGTGAAGGGTTGTTCTTGGCGATCGCGCTATGCCCAAGCCGTTGCGAAAAAACAATTGTAACACAATTATTACGCGCGCTCTTCAAAGCGCTGCGATTACGCTTCATCGCCGCATTGGCGGTTCATCATTATTTTACATTTGCGCAAATCTACCGCAACATCCGGGTGCGTATAGTGAGCATAGCAGACAAGAATTGAGACCGCTCCGCAAAGCGGTACGCCAGGTGACCTATGACTGAAATGGTGCTCAACCAGTACGCCCACAAAGCTTACCAAGCAACGCTCCCCTTGTTCATCGGAAATCGCGCCAGCTGGCTCGGGCGATTGCTTGCCGATTCGGTCGCGCTCGTTTTGATCGCGCTGCTGAGCGGCGCCGTGTGGCTCGGCTATATGCATCCGGTTGCGCTGCTCGCAACCCTCGCGCTGATCGGCGGCGGCGGATTGATGCTCGCCTACCTCGCCGCCCGGCCCATCCTGCATCCACGGCGCACGGTTAGCCAGTTCACGCCGGCGGATTTCGGCGTCGCACAATGGGACGACGTTCGCTTCACCGCGACCGATGGCGTGGAGTTGGACGCGTGGTTCATTCCGCCGGATCCCACCGGCGACGGCGCGACGGTCATCTTCGTCCATGGTCTCGGCGGCCATCGCGGCGAGCTGTTGGCCGAAGCGTCGATCGTCACGTCGCGCGGCTATGGCGCGCTGCTACTCGACCTGCGTAATCATGGACGCAGCCGCGGGACGGTAACGACGCTCGGCTACGCGGAAGTGGAAGACGTGCGCGGCGCGGTCGACTATTTGCTGACGCGCGGCGAGGTGAATCCGGCGCGCATCGGCTTGTTCGGCTATTCGATGGGCGGCGCGACGGTCTTGCGCGCGGCGGCGCGGATTCCGCAGGTGCGCGCGGTCGTGGCGCAAAGCGCCTACACCAGTTTGAAGGACAATCTCGCGCGCGGCATTGCCGCGAAAACCGGGCTGCCGGCTTTCCCGTTCGCGCCGCTGATGATCTGGCTGGGCGAGCGCATGACCGGCGTCCGCATCGACCAGATCCGTCCGATCGACGATGTGCCGCTGCTTGCGCCGCGCGCGGTGCTGTTCATTCACGGCATGCAGGACGATACAGTCGCGGTGGACAACGCGCGGCGGCTCTACAACGCGGCGAGCGAACCCAAAGGGATTTACCTCGTCAACCACGCGACACATCAAGGAATGTTGTGGGCGAACCCGGCGGAGTTTGAACGGCGCGTGGGAGAATTTCTCGATCGCAACCTGCGCGGGATCAACCCGGTCGCACGCGGCGCGGCTGCCGCGAACTGACCCGGATTCGAGAAAGCAAAAACCATCGGAAGATGCTCCGATGGTTTTTTTGTTGGTGTTCCGGCGCGCGCGGCTAGGGCATTTCCGGCAATGCCGCCATGGGCGCGTAGACCAAACCGACCAAGCCGGGTCCCGTGTGCGCGCCCAGCACCGGCGCGATCGAACTCGTCGGCAGCCAGGTGCATTTGAAATCCTGATCCATCCGCGCGCGCAGTCTCGCCGCGCCCTCGGCGTTGTGCCCGTCCAGCACCTGCGTCCGCAGCGCCGCGCCGCGCGGGTGCATCGCCGCGACGTGATCCGCAATTTTCAGGATCGCTTTGTCGAGCGTGCGCGCTTGCCCCAGCGTCACGTACGTGCCGCGCGCCTTCTCCACGCCGATCAGCGGTTTCAAATTCAGCGCGGAGCCGAGCAGTCCTTTCAGGTGACTGATGCGCCCGCCGTGGATCAGGTACTTGAGCGTGGCGAGCGTGTAGACCGTGTCCGCCGCCGCGCCGATGCGTTCCAGCATCGCCACGATTTTTTCTTTCGACCAGCCGGCGGCTGCCGCGCGCGCGGCGGCGTGCACCTGCCAGCCCTCCGCGCCCGACAAGGTTTTGGTATCGACAAACGTCACGCGCGCCGCCGGCGCCAGCGCCGCGCCGGCTTTAGCCGCGTTGAGCGTCCCGCTCAATCCCGACGAGATGTGGATCGAAAGGATGTCGGGATCGGTCGCGGCGACTTGGCGATACACCTCCGCGAACTCGCCGGCGGACGGCTGTGAGGTCGTCGGGAAACTTTCGGTTGCCGAGAGCATCTGATAGAACTCGTCCGGCTGCACGTCGACGCCGCTGCGGTACGTTTTGCCGTCGAGCGTGAACGTCAGCGGGACGAGGTGCACTTTCAATCCAGCCATTTGTTCCGGCGCGAGGTCCATCGCGCGGTCACTCACAATTTGCAATTCAATCTCCTTTTATTCGCTCCGACCTGGGTCGCAGCAGCACCACGCTCGTTAGAATCATCAGTCCGCCGATCAACTGCAGCGCGTCCAGCCGTTCGCCCAGAACAAAATACGCGACGATCGCCGTCGTCACCGGCTCGAACGCCGCGAGGATGCTCGCAACGCTCGCCGGCAAATGGCTCAAGCCGATCGTGTAGGACGCAAACCCGCCGAGCGTTGGCACGAGCGCGAGGAAAATCAGGGTCGCCAGACCATCCAGCGGCAGATTGCTCGGCACAAAGTGGCGGACGGTCAGACTGGCTGGCAAAAGGAAAATCGTTCCAAAGAGGAACGCGTAAAAGAGCGACGTCCACGCGGTATACGTGCGCGTCGCAATGCGCCCGATCAACGAGTAGGTCGCGAACGTCATCGCCGAGCCGACGCCGACGATCAGCCCGATCGCGTTCAGCTGAACCTGCGCGGGATCGTACGCGCGCGCGACCAGCACGATGCCGAGCAGCGTGAGCGCGAGCGCGGCGAGTTTCGTGCGGTCCATCGTTTCGCGCATAAAGCGCCACGCGAAGATCGCAACGAGCGCGGGCGAAGTGTAGATGATGACGGTCGCGACCGCCGCGCCGTTGTACTGCACCGACGTGATCCAGACAAACTGATGCGCCGCGACGCCGATCAGCCCGTAGAGCGCAAACAAGCCCAGGTCGCGCCGCGCGATGACCAACTGCCGCGCGTCGGCGACGAGCAACGCGACGAAAACGAACGCAGTGACGATCGAGACGCGCCAGAACGCAATCGTCATCGTCTCCATATGGTACTGCGTCAACAGGATCTTGATGACGATGCCGGTTAGCGCCCAGACCACCGTGCCGGTCAGAACGATGATATAGCCGCGCAGCGGAATTTCCGGTCGGGTGGTCGGGACGTTCAATGGCTTTCCTTTTTGTGGAAAGTGACTTGCCAGAACCGGCGCGTCGCGTCGGTCACGCGGAGGCGTTCGTCCACGCGCCAGCCGCACACCCAGGCAATCTGGTCATGCGCGATCAATAGCGGCAGCAACGCGCGCGCGGCGCGTTGGATCTTTTCATTGATCATAAACTCGTGGAGCGTCTGCGTATGCCCGCCCAACCCGGCGGGCTGAAAGCGATCCCCCGCGCGGCGGCGGCGCAAATAGATCATCCCCTGGCATTTCTCGAGATCAAGCAGCGCGCTCCAGCGGTCCGCCGACTCGACGGGACGCGTGAAGATTTCGGTTCGCACGCTCCAGTCCGAATCCGGCAGATCGACCGCGCCCTGAGTCGGCAGCTCGACCCGTTCCACGTGCAGCAGCGGCAAGTCCGGCATCGGCACGCCGCGCGCGGCATCGACGATGGTGAAATCGGCATAGCCGACGACGAGCTGCAAGCC
Organism: Chloroflexota bacterium; assembly: GCA_037445855.1. Classification (GTDB taxonomy): domain Bacteria; phylum Chloroflexota; class Anaerolineae; order UBA4142; family UBA4142; genus DAIDTM01. The sequence goes on from JBBIJS010000126.1 coordinate 5,186, forward strand.
CTGCGGCAAGGTCGCCGCCGCGCCGGCGAATTTCTCCAGCGCGACGCGGCGCGCGTCTTCGATGGGCGTCCAGTCGATGTTCCGCAGATCGCCGCGCAGTTGCCGCACCGCGGCGCGCAGCGTCCCGCGCTGCAACGCCGGATGAATCCGCCGCCACGCCGCGCGGTCGAACACGATTGCGCCGTCCACCTCGCGCGCGATCAACGTGTACGCCGAGCGGACGCCGCGGAGGAGGAAATCATGATCGTCCGCAATGACGCGCGAGGTGCGGAGCAGCGTCTCGCGCAATTTCGGATTCAGCGTTTCGAGGTACGGCAGCGCTTCTTGGCGCAGGCGGTTGCGGAAAAAAGTCATATCGAGGTTCGAGCGGTCGTAGTGCGGCGTGAGATAATTTTTCTTGCAATACGTTTCGATCTCGGCGCGGGTCACGTCCAGCAAAGGGCGGACAAGTTGGAGGGTGGAGGGTGGAGATTGCAAGTTAGAAGTTGGAGTTGCCGGATCGCGCAGCGCGGTTTTGTACTGCATTCCGCGCAGACCCGCCAAGCCCGCGCCGCGCACAAAGTGCATCAACACCGTCTCGACCTGATCGTCCGCGTGATGAGCGACCGCGATGACGTTGGCGCGGTGGCGTCGCGCGACCTCGACGAGGAATGCGTAGCGCGCGTTGCGCGCGGCTTCCTCGACCGAGAGATGCTTTTCGCGCGCGAGCGTCGCCACGTCGCACTCTTCGATCGTCGCCGGCAGATTCCATTCCTGCGCCAGCCACGCGACGAACTGCGCGTCCGCATCGGATTCGCCGCCGCGCAGTTGGTGGTTCAGATGCGCGACCAACAACTCGATCTGGAGTTCCTGCCGCAGCGCGCGCAGCACGTGCAACAAGGTCAGCGAATCGGGACCGCCGGAGACCGCGACGACGACCTTGTCGCCGCGGGCGAACAGATCGTGCTCGGCAATGGTCGCGCGAATTTGAGCAAGAACTGCCATTCAAAAACCTTTTGACCTGCCTGCCCCAAGCGTCATCCTGAACGCAGTCGAAGGATTGCCACAAGGGGCAGACCCGTACCTTATGCAGCTGGCGTTTCCGCCAACCGGGAGACGATCTGTTGTTTTCCTTTTGAACCTCGGCAGCGCGTCGGTCGACCCGCTGTATTGCTGGTTCGTCCGGCAAACAATTCGGCGCTACGAAATCCGATGTTTTGGTGTAGGGGCAGCCCTGCGTGGCTGCCCTGGGCGACC
>JBBIJS010000126.1:6521-8306 GCA_037445855.1 Chloroflexota bacterium
ACGAAATCCGATGTTTTGGTGTAGGGGCAGCCCTGCGTGGCTGCCCTGGGCGACCACGCAGGGTCGCCCCTACGGGTCCGGGAAAAATTTTTCCGGCGTGGAGGGCAAACTACGCTACTACGCTACGCTCCCCAAACCCTCCAGAAAAACAGAAACTCAGGAATCAGAAATTCAGAATTGAACTGCTTCCGCCAAGCCCCGTGCGATTCGTGCCGGAATATTATCGCCTGGCTGAATGGAATACACATCGAAAAAACCATCCACTCCGTTGCTCTGCAAATCGTCACACCGCCGTTTCGCAAACCCAATATCTTTCCAAGAGTGAGTGATGAAGAATTTCGGTGGCATCTATGCTCCACGTAGACCTGACCGGTCTCTTACCTCATCTGCCATTCAGTCCCAACGCCTCCGCCAACTCGCGCATAAACAGCTCCGCGTCGGTCACGAGTCCCAGCGCCTGGAACGTGCCGCGGTCCGCGAGCTTGGTTACGACCGCCGGGTTGATGTCGACCGCGACGACTTTCACCGCCGCGGGCAGCATGTTGCCGGTCGCAATCGAATGCAGCATCGTCGCGACCATCAGCGCCATCTCCGTGCCTTGCACTGCCGCGCGCATCCGGCTCTGCGCGACGGTCATATCGGTGATGACATCCGGCAGCGGTCCGTCGTCGCGCACCGACCCGGCGAGCACGAGTTCGACGTTGTGGCGGATACACTCGTACATGATCCCTTCGCGCAGGACGCCTTGCTCGACCGCGGCGCGCAAGCCGCCGGCGCGGCGAATCGTGTTGATCGCGATCATATGATGGCGATGCCCACCCTCGACGGCTTCGCCGTTGCGCAGCGCGACGCCGAGCGATGTGCCGAGCAGCGCGGACTCGACATCGTGCGCCGCGATCGCGTTGCCGCCAAACAGCGCCTGCACAAAGCCGGCGCGGATGAGCCGCGCCAGATACTGTCCCGCGCCGCTATGGACGATCGCCGGACCGGCGACGACGAGAATCTTGCCGCTGTGCGCGCGCGTCGCACGCATCTGCGCGGCGATCTCTTCGATGACGAGCCGCTTGGGTTTCTCGGACGACACCTCGCTGCCCATAAACGAGAACAATTCGCGGCTGCGCGCGCGCTGCGGCGGCAGGACGCGGATGCCCTCGTGCCCCACGACAACTTGCTCGCCCGCGCGCACGTCCGCCATCGGCGCCATCCGCGCGGTCGATTGCGCGCGATCGACGACCATCACCAAGTCCATTTCGGTGCCGCTCACATCGACCCAGCGCCCATCGAACCGAACCTGGGTCGGAAAATGCGTCGTCGAGTAGAAATCGTCCGGCAGCACGCCGTCGACCGGCGCGGGTTCAGTATGCACGTCGCCGCGCGAAACGATCTCGGCGCCGTCGTCTTGCAGCGCGGTGAGGATGCGATGCAACTGCGCGTCGCTGCTGGCGGAAATCTTCATCCGCGCGAACGACGTTTCGTTCTTGCTCCGCCCGACGCGAATCTCCTGCAGATCGAACTCACCGCCGAGGTCCATGACCGTGCCCCAGACCTTGGACAGAATGCCCGAGTCGATGATATGTCCTTCGAGCGTGATCTCTTCGCTGAACCCGTTCATACTTTCTCCTGATGCCGTCGTCAGTATTCAGTGTCCCGTAATCAGATTACTGACTAGGGTTTTCTGAATACTGTATCCTGTTTCGCAGTATAGCACGCCGCCAAAAAATCTGCAAAGCATCGATTTCCCTCTCCCGGCGTTTTAAGTTATAATACGACTGCATGGAAAAACGA
>JBBIJS010000127.1:0-8277 GCA_037445855.1 Chloroflexota bacterium
ATCCTTGTCCTCGCGGTTGTGCGAAAGGAAAACGTCGTACTCGAATGTGTCTGTGTCTGCCACGCGTTCCTCCGCTTACCGCCGTCGGTTGCAAACCGACGGCTAGTCGTTCTGAAAGTCGGCTTCAAGCCGACTTGACGCTCATTAGCCGTTCGTTTTTAACGAATGGCGTTTCTTTGCGTTCTTTGCGGTTCCCTCACACATTGAACCTAAAATGAATCAGATCTCCATCCTGCACCACGTACTCGCGCCCTTCCAGCCGCAGCAAACCCTTTTCGCGCGCGGTGGCGAGCGAGCCGATTGCGAGCAGCGTCTCGCTGCCGATCACTTCCGCGCGGATGAACCCGCGCGCCATGTCCGTATGCACCTGCCCCGCCGCGTCCAGCGCGGTCGCGCCGCGCGGCAGCGTCCACGCGCGCAATTCCTTGCCGCCGGTCGCGGTGAAGAAGGTGATGAGATCGAGCAGTTTGTACCCCGCGCGGATCACGCGCTCCAAACTCGATTCCGCCAGCCCCATCTCCTTGCGGTACTGTGCGGCGTCGTCGCCCGACCAGTCCGCGAGGTCCATCTCGCACGCCGCGCAGACGATCAACGCTTCTGCTTTCGCGCTCTGTGCGACTGCCGCGACGCGCGCGGCAAGCTCGCCGCCGGTCGGCGTATCATCCTCGCCGATGTTCGCGATGAAGAGGAGCGGCTTGGCGGTCAGCAGTTGCAGCGGTTGCAACAGTGCGGTTTCCGCGTCGCTCAGTTCGAGCGCGCGTGCGGAATGTCCCGCCGCAAGGTGTGCGTGCGCGCGGTCGAGCAGGTCCAACTCCGCGGCGAATTCTTTTTTGCCGACTTTCGATGCGGTGCGGACCGTGCTGCGCCGCTTTTCCAGGGCAGCCAAATCCGCGAGCGCGAGTTCGAGTCCCAGCACCGCGAGATCGTCGCGCGGGTCGAGTTCGCCGGAGACATTTGGCACGTCGTCGTTGCGGAAGCAGCGCGCCACCAGCGCGAGCGCATCCACGTTGCGGATGTGTCCGAGGAACTGGTTGCCCAAGCCCTCGCCCGTGTGTGCGTCCTTCACCAAGCCGGCGATGTCGACCACCTCCAACGTGGTCGGCGTGATTTTTTCGGGGTGAATGAGTTTCGCCAGCGCGTCCAGGCGCGGATCGGGCACGGCGGCGACGCCGACGTGCGGTTCGATCGTGGTGAAGGGGTACGGCGCGACCGCCGCGTGCGCGCGGGTGAGCGCGTTGAAGAGCGTGGACTTGCCCGCGTTCGGGAGACCGACGAGACCCAGTTGGAGCGCCATCGCGTTTCCTCCGGTTGAATCAGAAACCGACGCGCTTGTATTATATCACATTCGTTGAAATACTAAACCTGTGGTATAATCTGCTCTGAACTTTTCTAACAAAGGAGTTACGATGAATTTCCTTCCGAATGGCGTTGCGTTCAACATCCCCTGGTTCAACGGGGGGACGTTTCCGATCTATTGGTACGGCATCCTGATCGTCAGCGGCGCGCTCGTCGGCTCGTACGTCGCGACGCTCGAAGCCAAGCGGCGCGGCATCGATCCCGATCACGTCTGGAACGCGCTGCTGCTCTGCTTGATCTTCGGCGTCATCGGCGCGCGGTTGTATCACGTGATCTCCAGCCCGACCGGAACGAACATCGGTTTTGCGTACTATGTGCAAAATCCGATGGAGATCTTGAACTTTCGGCAGGGCGGCTTGGGCATCTATGGCGCGGTCGTGGGCGGGTTACTGGCGATCTACCTCTACGTGCGGCGCGCCAAGCTGAACTTTTGGATGATGGTCGACATCGCCGTCCCCGGCTTGTTCCTGGGGCAAGCGATTGGACGCTGGGGCAATTTTTTCAACCAGGAATTGTACGGCTTTCCGACGACGCTGCCCTGGGGTATCCCCATCGACGCGGCGCATCGTCTACCGCTGTTCGCCGACCTGACCAAGTATCCGGTCGACACGACGCGCTTTCATCCGACTTTTCTGTACGAGTCGCTCTGGGACCTGGGATCGGCGATCCTCGCGCTCTACATCGCGCGACGCTGGTCGAAAGCCAAGCCGGGCGATCTCTTGCTGCTCTGGGGCATCCTCTACGGACTCGGACGCTTCCTGGCGGAGTTCCAGCGTCCCGACGCGTGGCTCATCAGCGGCATTCCGACCGCGCAGTTGATCGGGCTGACGCTGATCGTCACCTGCGGCGTCGCGCTGATGTACCGCCACACGGGACCGAGCAAAGCAACCGTTGCCGCGCAAGCCGCCCGCCGCCGCCGCCGACCCCAGTCGCCGCAACCACCCCAGGAACCACCGCAACAATAATTTAGGGGCGGGTCTCAGACCCGCCCTTCACTATTTCGATTTTTCCAGAATCTCCACTGGCACTTTCGCGAGCCGCTTGAATTCCTCTGCATCGTTCAGCGTGCCGACGACATCCGCATCGCCATAGTGCATCGGAATCGCGAGCGCGGGCTTGAGCGTGTTCGCGGCTTCCGCGGCTTCGACCGCCGTCATTACGTACGTCCCGCTCACCGGCAACAGCGCGATGTCGGCTTGGATGTGCGCCATCTCTGGAATGAGATCGGTGTCACCGGCGTGATAGATGCGCTTACCGTTCAGCGTCACGATGTAACCGACGTACCCCGCGCTCTTCGGATGAAACTTTTTGTTTGCATTGTATGCCGGGACTACTTCGATCGCGACGCCCGCGGCGTTCAACCGGTCGCCCGACCGGGCGACGATGGTCTTGCCGCCGAGTTTTGCCGCGACCGCTGCCGGCGCGACGACGACCGTCGCGGCTTGAGATATTTTCGCAATATCGTCCGGCGAAAAGTGATCGTGGTGATCGTGCGTCACCAGAATCACGTCCGCCTTCTCCGCGCCCGCCGTGAGTTTCCACGGATCGATGTAGACCACCTTCTCCCCGTTCAATCGAAAACTGTCGTGCCCCAGCCAGAAAATGTTTTCCGTCATATGCGCCTCCTTTGATTTGACGCCGAGCGTTTTCTCACTTATAATTTATCTGACGCTGCGGGTGTAACTCAGTTGGCAGAGTGTCTGCTTCCCAAGCAGAATGTCGTGGGTTCAAATCCCATCACCCGCTCAGAATCTGAAAGGTCAAAGACCTTTCAGATTTTTTATCCGATGAACCCCAGCGCGAGCGCGAAGAGCAAATGCCCCGCCGCGATCGCCGGCGCGAGCGTCACCATCGCGTACAGTTTGCCGCGGTCCGGCAGGCGCGCCGCATGCACTTTCGAAAAGACCGCGTAGAAAATCGCCGCGCCGCCGCCCCAGCTGAGCGGAACGCTGATCGGCACGCCGCCGAACAGGGTGTGCGCCGGAGCCGCGTAGAGCCACCAGTGTAGCTGTGCCGCCAGCGCTTCGATCGGCAGCGCGAGACTCGCGGCGATCACGAACATCAGCGCAGCGACCGGCGCGAAATTCGGCGCGGCGGTGAATCGCCGCGCGAACCGGTAGGCCAGATAAAAGATGCTGCCCCACAGCAGTCCGACGATCGCCGGCGCGACGCCGAGGCGGACGATCGCCGGCGCATACGCGTACGTTTGCAGCGCGACCTGGGTGATCGTCTCGCGGATGAACGCGTAGAGGTACGCGCCGATGAACCACACTTGCGCGAACCCGCGGCTCTCGTACCGCGCCGCGTGCCACGCGCAGCCGACGAATAACACGAGCGACAGGAATTCGACGATGAAGGTAAACATCGCTTACTCCCGGCTCGCCGCGCGGTCGGCGCCTGCCAGAAGGTACAGCCCAAGCCAAAAGATCGGCGCAAGCAGTGTGACCAGCGCGCGCCATTCAACATGCACCGCGATTCCGACCAAGCCAGTGAGCACGACGATGAAAGCAACCAGCGCGAACGGCAAGTGGCGCAGTGGATCGTTCAATCTTTTCTCCCGCGTTCGAGGATGGCTTGATTATAACACACTTACCTTGACAACCCGCGCAATGTGACCTATGATTTGAAAGGTGATTGGATTTGGTGAGCTTCGCAAATTGTCCGCCCAGTGGCGCGTCGACCTCGCCGCAGTCGAGCGCGCCTATGCGCTGGATTGGCTGCTCAAAGGCATCTTCGATCACGCGACGCTGGCGCGCGCGCTGGTGCTGCGCGGCAGCGCCGCATTGCGATACGCCCACTGCGCGGACTATCCGGTTGCCGAAGATCCAGAGTTTCTGATGATTGAGCCGCTCCCAGCCGCAACGCGCGGCGCGCTGGCAGACGCGCTTGCCGCCGCAGCCGCCGCGAGCGGCTTGCAATTTTTGTTGACCGATTTTGCGGGCGGCTCGGCGAAGATCGAGTTCACCGGACCGCTCGGTCGGCGGTCTGCCGCGCAGCCGCGTATCGCGCTTTCGATCGTTGCCGGGCAGACGCGGCTCGCGCCCGTGCGCGTGCCGCTGATCCACCCGTTCAGCGATTTGTGCGCGGCGACCGTGAGCGCGATCGCGCTGGAGGAGTTCGCCGCGGAACAGCTCGCGCGGCTCGCGCAGACGCCGCGTGCGCGGGATGTGTTCGATCTGTGGTTTGCGCTGACGCGCGCACACGCACGCATCGACGCGGCGCGAACCCGCGCCGCCGTGGGCAAAATCGCCCAGACACTGCACGTCACGCCGCCGCGCGCCGGCGCGCCGTTTAGCCCGGCGCATCGCGCCGCACTGGAGCGAACCTGGGACAACGCGCTGCGCCGCGTGTCCGGTCATCCGGCATTCGCGCAAGTTGAAAGGGATTTGATCGATGGAATTGAGTTCTACTTTGATCGATAGTCCGTCTCCGATTGAGGAGTGTGAGCATCGGAAAGATGTTCAGGCGCGCTTTCCGGACGGCCGCGTCTTTTCCGGTCCCGCCGGCACGCATCTGGAAGCATTTGTGCGCGTGGCGCTATCGCCGCAGTCCGTCCCGGTCGTTGCCGCGCTGGTCAACGGGCGGCTGGCGGACCTGACCGAGCCGCTGATCGTCGATGTAGATGTGGAACCGGTCTCGCTCGCGTCCGAAGATGGCATCCGCATCTACCAGCGCTCGCTGCTCCTGTTGCTGGAAGCCGCCGCGCAGGAACTGTTCCACGTGCGCATGGATGTGGATTACTCGTTGACCTTCGGCGGATTGTACTGTCATGCGATCGCGCGCGCGCTCACCAAGAATGAAGTCGCCCGGATCGAAGAGCGGATGCGCGCGATCTTTGCGGAGGACGCGCCGATCCGGCGGGAGGTGGTGCGGCTCGCAGACGCGATCAGCGCGTTCAACTCCCAGGGCGGCGATACCGAGCAGGTGCGGCTGCTTTCGCAAGCGAATCGCAAAGAAGTCACCTTGTGCAGTCTGCACGACGTCCGGCAATATTTCTTCGGGCGGCTGCTGGTTCCATCGACCGGCTATCTAAAGCAGTTCGCCGTCTGGCCCGATCCGCCGGGGCTCGTCCTGCAATTTCCGCAGCGCGCGCGTCCGATGGCGCTGGAACCGCCGCGGCGCTCGCCCAAACTGACGGCAGTCACCGAGCAATACGGGCAATGGTTGTCGCTGCTGGGCGTGCCGGACGTGGGCGCGCTCAATGAAGCGCTCGCGCAGAGCCGCGCGCGGGAAATTGTGCTGGTCGCGGAAGCGCTGCACGAACAGCGCATCGGCGAGATTGCCGGGAGCATAGCCGCGCGGCGCGCCGTCCGGCTGATCGCGATCGCCGGACCTTCGTCTTCCGGCAAAACGACGTTCGCGCGTCGGCTGACGATCCAGCTTTTGGCGAATGGCTTGCGCCCGTTTCCAATCAGCATGGACGATTACTTTGTCTCGCGCGAAGAGACGCCGCGTGACACGTGGGGCCATTACGATTACGAGGATTTGAACGCACTCGATCTGCCGCTGTTCAACGCGCAACTCCTCGCGCTGATGAACGGCGAGCGGGTCGACCTGCCGCGCTACAACTTTGAACTCGGCGAGCGCGAGCCGGGACCTTCCGTTCAGCTGACGCCGGAGCATGTCCTGCTCATCGAAGGGATTCACGGACTGAATCCCAATCTCGTCCCGCGCATCCCGCCGGAGCGGATCTATCGCGTCTACGTCTCCGCGCTTACGCAACTCAAGCTGAGCCGACTCAATCGGATTTCGACGACGGACACGCGGCTGATCCGCCGCATCGTGCGCGACGCGGAGACGCGCGGCTACAACGCGCGCGAGACCATCGCGCGGTGGGACAGCGTGCGGCGCGGCGAAGAGCGCAACATCTTCCCGTATCAGGAGCAAGCCGATAATCTATTCAACTCGGCGCTCGTGTACGAATTGGCAGCGCTCAAGCCGCTGGTCGAGCCGCTGCTGCGCCAAGTGGAGCCCAACACACCGGAGTACGTGGAGGCGCGCCGCTTGCTGATCTTGCTGGAGTGGATTCGTCCGTGCGATGCCACGATGGTGCCGGAAAACTCGATCCTGCGGGAGTTTATCGGCGGATCAGTCGTGTCCGATTTCGTGCCGCATGTGTAAATAAAGACCGCACCCTTGATCGGTGCGGTCTTTATTATTGGACGGAACGTTATTTCTTCGCTTTCTTGCGTCGACTCGAAAGCCCCAGCTCCATCGCCTTGGACTCTACCGCGTTCAGCGTCCGCTTCAGTTCCTTGGCGATCACGCGGTGCAAGACTTTCTTGCGGTACATCTCGCGGAGTTTGGTCACTTCGTTCTTCGTCCACTCTTTGTTGTGCTTGGCTGGCTTTGCCATAGTTTACCTCCTAGCCGTAATACGTTGTTGACGCCCCTAGTATAACACACTTTCATCTTTTGACAAGATCGGGATGAGCGGGGAGGGCGAACCAAGCCCAGGGTGTCCCGGCTTTATATTTTGGCAACCTCAATTCGCCACTGCCAACACGGAAACACACTGAAGAAGAACAATTTCTCTACGATTTCCCTGGTATCACCGCTTTGGGCAGAGGTGCGGCAGAAAAGGAATGGCAGCCAGACAGAAACCAGGACAGCCAAGCCAGGTCGGCGACAGGCGATTTGCCAAAGTTGACACTTTCGCCGAATTGCATATAATAATGGCGTATAAATCAAGCGTGTTCACCACACCTGGACAACCTTTCGGGTTGACCTAACGCCGCCGAGCGCGGCTAGGGGAGCGTCATTTGCGGTTGAATCCGCCCGCCCGTTCGCGTGCCCCCGGCAATCGAAAAGCGCCGCCCCACGTCTCCACCGCTGTAGCACGTCACTCGGTCTATCCACGCGCTCAACTCCCGCACATTTTTGCTCGATTCGAGAATTACCTCGACCAACACGCGTTATCGCCCGCGACGATCCGCAATTATCTCGCCGACCTGCGCGCGTTCGCGCGTTGGCACGCCGCGCGGCGGACGCATCCGCACACCTTCACGTCCGCAGATTTTCGCGCGTACCGCGAACACCTCTGCAACGAGACCGCGCATTCGCCCGCCACGGTCAATCGGCGGCTGCAATCCCTTCGGCTCTTTGGGCGTTTTTTGCACGAGATGGGACACACCGAGGAAAATCCAACGCGCGAGTTGAAATTGGTGCGCAATGGGAATGGTGATCATCCCGCGCCGCGCACGCTCTCGCGCGTCGAGATCACGCGGCTGACCGAGGCGACCCGCGCCGGGCGGCCGAGTTTGACCGAGCGGGACCACGCCATCATGGAACTGATGCTCCAGGCGGGCTTGCGCGTTGCCGAGGTCGCCGAGCTCTGCTTGAGCGATATCGTCGCCTCGTCGCGAGGCACGCGCATCCACGTGCGCGGCAACGCGCGCCGCGGCGAACGCATCGTCCCGCTGAATCGAGAAGCGGCGCGCGCCGTGCGCCATTATCTGCCGACCCGACCGGCGATTCCCCGGATCGATCATCTTTTCCTAAGCCAGCGCGGACAGCCGCTGTCGATGCGCTCGATCCAGCGCTTGATCGACCAACACGCGCGCGCGGCGGGATTGCAAGGCGTCTGCGCGCAATCGCTGCGGAACACTTGCACGAAAAATATGCTGGCGCAGACGCGCGATGCCGCGCAGGTCGCGCGGTGGTTGGGGCAGCGGAATATACAGGGATTAGAAAGATACACACGCACGACGTAATGCGTATTGCGGCTTGCGTGATGTCACGGAGGCTGAATGGAAATTAAAGACATGAGCGCGGTGCGCGTCAGTCTGGCATCGCCGGAACAAATTCGGTCCTGGTCGTACGGCGAGGTGCTCAAGCCGGAGACGATCAACTATCGCCGCCTGCGCCCCGAGCGCGACGGCTTGTTCGACGAGCGCATCTTTGGCCCGACGCGCGACTGGG
>JBBIJS010000128.1:0-8007 GCA_037445855.1 Chloroflexota bacterium
CCGCGTCGATTGATGCCGGCGAATTCGTCGCGATGGTGGGGCGCAGCGGCAGCGGCAAAAGCACGCTGCTCAACCTGCTCGCCGGACTCGATCAGCCGACCGCGGGCGAAATTTGGATTGGCGAGACGCGCATCAGCGCGCTGGACGACCGCCGGCGCACGCTCTTTCGCCGCGACCACATCGGCTTTGTTTTTCAATTCTTCAATCTGATTCCAACGCTCACTGTGCGCGAGAACGTGTTGCTCACCGCGGAACTGCGCGGCTGGAACGCGAGCGACGCAAACGCGCAGAGCAAACGCCTGCTCGACGCGGTTGGCTTGCTCGATCGCGCGAACGTCTTCCCGGACAAGCTTTCCGGCGGCGAGCAGCAGCGCGTCGCGATCGCGCGGGCGCTCTGCGCCGACCCCGGCGTCATCCTCGCCGACGAGCCGACCGGCAATCTCGACGCGGACACCGGCGCGCAGGTGCTCGATCTCTTAACGCGCCTCGCGCGCGAGCGCGGCAAGACGCTCATTATGGTCACGCACTCGCCGGATGTCGCCGCGCTAGCAGACCGGACGCTCAAACTCGATCATGGGCGGCTCGTCGAATCAAAGAATGGGAATCTATCACAAAAGCCCAAAGACACGCATAAGTAAGAACCAAGAACTTTGCGCCTTTGTGGTCGGAACTACGCTTGCAGCAGCCGGATGCGCGCGCCACACGCGGCGTCCGGCGAAATTAGAAATCCGTACGTCTCATCCTCGACCGGAATGTTGCGCGCTTTCATCTGACGCCGCGCTGGATTCACATCGTCCAGCGTGAGCGTCAGCGCGTACAGCCCCTCGCCGCGCGTCGAGACTTGATCCGCCATCGCGTTGCCGCCGCTCTCTGGCTGTGCGACGATAATCGTTCCCCACGGCAGCGTGAAGCGATAGCCGGTCACGTCGCCGGCGCTGTTGCGCACGCGGCGCGGCTCGACGCCGAGCAGCGCGCGGTACGCGTCGCGCGCCAGGTCGGCGTGCTTGACCGCGACGACGACTTCCTTCACGCGCGCCTGCCTGCCAAATCCTTCCGGCGGCGGTTCGACGCGCAGTTCGCGCGGCGTGACATCCTGAATCAGAAACGGCAGCGCGCCGCTCGGCGTGCCGCCGATAAGCGCGGTCTGCCATTCGACGCGCTGACCGTCCGGGCGCGTGCGCGCGCCGGCAGAAGGATCGGCGATATCGAGTTTCTGTTGGCGGAGTCGCGGCACATCGTTCGCGAGATCGTCAGACGCCAGCACGAATCCGCCGAACCCCTGCCGCACGCGCAGCCGCTGGACCGCCTCGCGCCAGAAGGATTTCTCCGCGAGCGCGGCGTCCTTGAACGCGACGAGTTCGAGGTACGCGCCATCCGCGAGCGCGACGAGCGCGTTGTGGCTACCGAACGCCGGATGCTCGCCGCCGGCGCGCGCGTACAAGCCAAGCGCGCGGTAGGTTTCCATCGCGGCGGCGAGGTCGTTGACGAGGATGATGAAATGGTCAAACGTGTTAAGCGGCATAAAGACACGTCCCTTCATTTTAGTCTGATTATACCATGTTCCTCGCTCGCTCAAAGCGCGCAAAAAAAGCGATTCCCAAAATGGGAATCGCTCAAAATTATCGCGGGGTAGGGGCGAGGCATTCACCAAGCCGCGTTTGCGATGATGGGTTGCTTGGTTCATACCCATCAGCCCGCACCGAAATCGTGGTTGAGCGAATGCCTCGCCCCTACGAAGGTTGGGCGAATGCCGCGCTTACGGCAGCCGATTAAACCACAGCAGCGATAAAAAGCCGGCGCAGAGCGAGATGATCGCCGCGAAGCCGGTTAGGAGCGCGGTGATCTCTTGCTTCTCCGCGCGCATCACGAGCTTGGTCGATAGATTTTCGTAGATCGCGCGCAGGTCGGTTTCGTTCGACGCGTTGTAGTACTGCCCATCCGTCTGCGCGGCAATCTCTTTGAGCGTTGTTTCGTCCAGACGCACGCGTATGGAACGTCCCTCGATATGAAGGACCGTTCCTGCCGCCGTTCCAACACCCACCGTGTAGACGCGGATGCCGCGGTTCACCAATTGATCGATGACTTGAAGCGGTGGAGGAAAGACATTGTTCTCGCCATCCGAGAGGAGAACGACGATGGCGGCTTCGTACTGTCCTCTGGGCAGCGGCGTCGGCGTGGGCGTTGGCGTTGGCGTGATGGGCGGCGCGCCGCGCTGGAACCGCGGCGCGACCGCCGCCTCTGCATTGCCCGGCGCGTCAATCGCTTCGATCGAAGTGAGCAGCCCTTTTCCAATCGCGGTGGCGCGCTGCGGCTGCAGCCGATTGATCGCCGCGAGGACGGCGGCTTTGTCCTCGGTGGGCGATTGAACGATGGACGCGTTATCGCTGAACGCGACGACGCCGATGAGCACGCCCGCCGGTTCCTTATCGACGAACGCGCGCGCGGCGGCTTTGGCGGCTTCCATCCGCGTCGGTTTCAGATCGTCTGCCATCATGCTACCCGAAACGTCGAACGTCAGGATGACCGTGCCTTCCTGCGAGGGCAGTGTGATGACGGCGATGGGACGCGCGAGCGCGACGATCATCACCGCGAGCGCGAGCAGAAAGAGGATCGGCGGGATGTGGCGGCGAAAGCCGGGTCCGCGTCCCAGTGCGTCCTTCACGAGCGAGAGACTCGCGTAACGCAGCGCGTATTTTTGCCGCCGCAGCTGCGCCAAGATATACGCCAGGACGAGCACGGGTATCAGCAGCAACAGCCACAGCATAAAGGGCCATTGGAAAAACATACTTGTTTCCTCAAGTAGAGACGTTGCGTGCAACATCTCTACCAATATCCTAACTCGGGCAAGCCGAAACCAAACCAACTTAACCGCAAAGAGCGCAAAGGTCGCAAAGGTTCAGGATTTTTCTTTCTTCGCGCTCTGGGCGTTCTTTGCGGTTCACTATCTTTGGTTTTTACACAACGATTTCATTGGGTAGGTACTACGCCACGGCTTTGCGCTGCTTGCGCATCGACGCAAAGCGCACGATCGATTTCACCAGGTCGTCTTCGGTCGAGAGCGGCAGCATATCGATGCCAACGCGCTTGAACGTCACGTTCAAATCGGTCTCGCGTTTGTCGGCGGCTTGCTGAAAGCGCTCGCGGAATCTCCGGTCGTGCGTATCGATGTAGAGCTGCTCGCCGGTTTCCGAATCTTCCATCAGCACGACGCCAATGTCGGGCAACTCTCGTTCGCGCGGGTCGGTGAGCCGGACGCAGAGGACTTCGTGCCGCTGACTCAACATGCCGAGCGGCTTGTCCCAGCCGGGCGCGCTGATGAAATCGGAGATGACGAAGATGAGCGCGCGGCGTTTGATCGCGCGGTACGCGGCTTGAAGCAATTTCGCCAGATCGGTCAGCGGCGCGCGCGGCAGCGGCGGCAAGCGCTGCAGGTCGTTGACGAGGCGCAACACTTGCGGTCGTCCGCCTGCCGCGGGAATGACACGCTCGACGTGACTGTCGTACAGGATCGCGCCGACGCGATTGCCGTGCCGCGTCAGCACGCGCGCCAGCGTCGCGACGAAATCGATCAGCATCGTGCGCTTGAGCGTCTGCACGGTTCCAAAATCCACCGACGGACTCAGGTCGAGCAGAAACCACGCGGTGATCTCGCGGTCTTCGGTGTACTGGCGGACGTACGGCGCATTCAGCCGCGCGGTCACGTTCCAGTCGATCCGGCGAATGTCGTCGCCGAACTGGTACTCGCGGATATCGGCGAGGTCGAGTCCCTGACCGTAAAAGATGCTGCGGTAATCGCCTTGCAGGATGCCGTCGAGCCGGCGAATCACTTGCCAGTCGAGCCGCTGCAGGACGCGCTCAGGCGACTTGGACATGGGTCTTCAACGGCTGCGCCGGAATCGGCACGCGATCCAGGACGCGGTGAATCAGTTCGTCGCTCGTGATATTGTCCGACATCGCTTCGTACGAAAGGACGAGGCGATGCCGCATCACGTCGAGCGCCATATCCATCACGTCTTCCAGCAGCGCGTAATTCCGTCCGCGCACGTATGCGAGTGCGCGCCCAGTGACGATGAGGTTGATCGACGCGCGCGGACTGGCGCCGTAAAGGATGTATTGCGAAATGTCCTTGATGCCGAACTTGTCCGGCTCGCGCGTCGCGGTCGCCAGGCGCACCGCGTACTCGATCAGCGCGGGATCGATGTAGACTTGTTCCACTTGGCGCTGCAGGTCGAGGAGTTGCTGCGTGGTGATGATCGGGCGCACCGCGACGGTCGAGCTCGTGTTGCGCTCGACGATCACGTACTCGTCGCGCTCGCTCGGGTAATCGATCACCACCTTCATCATAAAGCGATCGACCTGCGCCTCGGGCAGCGCGTAGGTGCCTTCGGTCTCGATGGGATTCTGCGTCGCCATCACGAGGAACGGATCGGGGACAAAATGCGTCTCGCCGCCGATGGTCACCTGGCGCTCCTGCATCACTTCGAGCAGTGCGCTCTGCACTTTTGCCGGCGCACGGTTGATCTCGTCCGCCAGCAGGAGATTGGTGAACACCGGACCGAGCGCGGTGTTGAACTCGCCGGTCTTTTGGTTGTAGATGCGCGTGCCCACCAGGTCGGCGGGAACCAGGTCAGGCGTGAACTGGATGCGTTTGAACTCGCCGTGAATCGCGTCCGCCAGCGTCTTGATCGCCAGCGTTTTCGCAAGCCCCGGCACGCCTTCGACGAGCAGGTGGCCCCGCGTCAGCAGCGCGACGATCAAGCGTTCCAGCAAATGATCTTGCCCGACGATAACTTTTTTCACCTCGTAGAGCACTTGCTCCATCGGGGTCGTGGGTTCAGTTAATTTTGGCGTGTCGGTAAGTGGCATTGATCCTCCTGGAAAATTGCAGATTTCAAATTGACGATTACAGATTGGCAAGCCGTTCGATCTCAAATCTGAAATCGAAAATCTGAAATTAGTACGGTGGCGGCGACCCCGCGCCTCCCGCGGTGGCGATGGGCACGGCAAAGCCGATGCCGATGAATACTTCTTGATCGGTGGGGTTGAGCAGCGACGTGACGATGCCGACGACTTCGCCGTTGCGGTCGAGCAGCGGCCCGCCGGAGTTGCCGGGATTCACCGCGGCGTCGAATTGAATAAGGTTTTGCATCGATTGACCGGTCTTGGGATTGGTGATGCCGCGTCCGACCGCGGAAATCACGCCCGCGGTCAGCGAGTGCCGCAAGCCAAAAGGATTTCCAACCACAAACGCCTCGTCGCCGACATTCACGCCGCCGCCCAGCGTCGCCGGGACGACTGGCGACGGAAGAGCGCGCGGACGCAGCAATGCAATATCGTTGGGCGGGTCCTGCGCGATGATCGACGCCTGCGCCTCGGTGTTATCGAAAAAGAGAACTTGGATGTCGATGGAGCCGGTGACGACGTGCAGCGCGGTCAGGATCGTGCCGCTCTGATCGATGATGACGCCGCTGCCGCTGCCGTTCTCGGCTTTGCCGTCGAGGGTCAACGTGCTTGACTTGATCTGGACCACCGAGGGTGCGATGATTTGATAAACTTGCGAGGCGTATGACGGCGGCGGGGTGGCGGACGCCATCGCGCTGGCGACGAGCGCGTTCACGTCGTTCTTGGTGAGGTGAGTGCCGGGCGTAAGCGTTTGGTAGACGAGCAGTGCGGCAACCGCGATGAAAATCCCCAAGCCGACTTGAACGAGGGGGCGCGCGCGATCGCGCAGTCGCTTGACGCGCGCGCTCAGACGCTGCCGCCGCGAGAGGCGGACCGGTTTGGGCGGCGGCGGCGGCTCGGGCGCCGGCGCGGCTTTCGGATTATAGAGCGGCGGCGATATTTTTTGCCTCATCGGCGGGTGGACTCGTTTCTAATGAATTTTGATTCTCAAATTCGGTAATCGAGGAGGGAGCGCTCTCTTGCGCGACCGTTAAACGGCGTTAGAGAACGCCTTCTCCTCAATATGAATTACCGATTTTGACTGTCAAAACTCATTAGGGCGTTGGGACGAAATGCCTTATCGACATTACGCAGATCGCAGTAATCCGGTTCAGTATAAGTTCAATTCTACTCTGAAGCAATGAGAAAGGGATTAGACTTTTATTAAGCTCTTCTCATCAACTTGTCATCAAGGGAACAATCGCCGCGTCCACTCCAGCGGATCGACGTATTCGCCGTCCGCCCACATGCTCCAATGCAGATGCGGTCCCGTCGACAAGCCGGTCGTGCCGACTTTGCCGATCAACATCCCTGGCTCGACCATCTGTCCGACCTTGACGAGAATCTCGACTTGATGAAACAGCGCGCTGTAAACGCCAACGCCGTGATCGATGACGGTCATATTGCCGCGCACTTGCGTCAGCCCGGCGAACACGACCCTGCCGCGCGCCGGCGCGTAGACGGGCGTGCCCTGCGGCAGTCCAATGTCCATGCCTTCGTGTCCGCACGCGCCGACAGGTCCGCCATTGTACGATCGGCGCGTGCCAAAGTACTCGGTGATCGGTCCATAGACCGGCTGGCGAAACACGCCGTTCCACAAGCGCGTCGGCGTGTATTGATTGACGAGCACGGAGAGTTGTTGGGCTTCGCGGTTGATCAGCGCGCCATCGTTCAGGATGGTCACTTTGGACGGCGGCAGCGTGATCGCATCGACCGGAAACCCGGTCGCGGTGACGGTGATCGTCGCAGTCTCGGTGATAGCTTGCCCGGCGGCGCCTGTCTCGCTCAGCGTCAGCGGGAACGCGCCAAGTCTCGCGCAGCGGGAGATGCCGATCTGCGCGTACCAGTATCCGCCGGCGGAGGTGAAGTGGATCGTGTTGCCGCTGAATTTGCCGGACACCGCGGCAAGGTCGGCGCGCGCGACCTCGATCTCGACCGTGCTGCCTTGCCGCGCCGCCGGCGGATCGATCACCAAGCCGGGCTTGACGACTGCCGCGCTGCTGGGAATCGCGAGCGCCTGCCCGACCGAGATCAAATCCGGGTTGGGCAGATCGTTCAGGTCGGCGAGCGCGCGCAGTGTGGTGCCGTACCGTACCGCGACGCGATAGAGCGAATCGCCCGGCTGAACGATGTAGGCGAGCGTGCTTGCTGCCGGTGCGGCGGCGGGACTGTCCGCGGCGGTCGGCAAGACTAGGTTCTGCCCGATCTGCAGGTTGTCGCTGGTGAGTCCGTTCAATTCCTTGAGGATAGCGACGGTGGTGTGGTAACGCGTGGCGATGGCGAAGAGCGTGTCGCCGGATTGGACGGTGTAGGAACTGGGCGCGTCCGCGGGCGGCGCGGCGTTCGCGCGGTGCGGCGCGAAGCATAAGGCAATCGCGCAGAGAGCAACCAACGCCGCTGCGCGATGGAACAAACGCATGATCTGTCTTTTCCTCCGGTTACATTATAGCATTTCTTGCGGGAGTCAACAAACGCGATGATTAGCAAGTCAGTTTCATCGCAGAGACGCTGAGGTCGCGGAGAAAAAACAAGACAACTCTGTGTGCTCCGCGTCTCTGCGGTGAATCATTCCTCCCGCGCTGTTGCCAAATCCCCCCGCTTGGAGTACAATTCCCAACGTGGAAACCGTGACGATGGATTCGCTGCTCGCGCAAGTCAAAGCGTACAATCCGGAAGCCGACCTCCCGCGCATCCGCCGCGCGTACGATCTCGCCGCGAGCGCGCACGCCACGCAGATGCGCTCCACCGGCGACCCGTACATCACGCACTGCCTCGCCGTCGCCAACATCCTCGCCGAGGTTCACCTCGACGAAGACAGCATCGTCGCCGGGCTGCTGCACGATGTGCCGGAAGACACGAACGTGCCGCTGGAGACGATCCGCGAACAGTTCGGCGACGAGGTCGCGATGCGCGTCGACGGCGTGACCAAGTTATCGCAACTGCGCTTTGGCATGGACGAAGCGGAAGCCGAATCGCTCCGCAAGATGTTCATCGCGATGGCGGAAGAAGCGCGCGTCGTCCTCATCAAGCTCGCCGACCGCCTGCACAATATGCGGACGCTCTACG
>JBBIJS010000129.1:0-7979 GCA_037445855.1 Chloroflexota bacterium
ATCCGCGTCCTATCGCTTACGCCCAGCCGCGCAGCCGCATGGCTTCCGCGACGCGGTTGACCGCGACGAGGTACGCCGCCAGCCGGTTGTGCACCTTGAACTTGGTCGCCATCTCGTCCACCGCGTGGAACGCCGCCGTCATCTTCTGCTGCAAACGCTCATGCACCGTCGCTAAATCCCAGTAGTAGCTGTACGCATTCTGCACCGATTCAAAATACGAGACGGTCACGCCGCCGGCGTTGCACAAAAAGTCGGGAATGACATAGACGCCATTCTCGAACAGGATCGGATCCGCATCGGGCGTCGTCGGACCATTCGCGCCTTCAGCGAGGATGCGCGGCTTGATGCGCGGCGCGTTCTTCGCGGTGATTTGATTCTCCAGCGCCGCCGGGACCAGCACTTCGCAGGGAATTTCGAGCAGCGCCTCTGCCGCGATTGTCTCGCCGATGCCGGGGAATCCCTTCACCACCACATTCGCCTTCACGTACGCTTGCAGCGCGCGCACGTCGATCCCGTTGGGGTTGTAGTACGCGCCGGAGATATCGCCTACGCCGATGATCTTGCAACCCATCTCGTGGAGCAGCACCGCGCTGTTCGAGCCGACGTTGCCTAGTCCTTGCACCACCGTGCGCGCGCCATGAAGCTCCAGTCCGAGTTTCTTCGCGGCTTCGGCGACGGTGATGCTCACGCCGCGCCCGGTCGCATCGTCCCGCCCGGCGGAGCCGCCCAGCGCGAGCGGCTTACCGGTAATCATACCAAACTCGTTGTGCCCCTGCATAAAGGCAAACTCGTCGAGCATCCACGCCATGATCTGCGAGTTGGTGTTCACGTCCGGCGCGGGGATGTCGTTGTACATTCCCAGGATGCGCCCGACCTGCCGGACGTACGCGCGGGAGAGCCGCTCCAACTCGCCCTGCGACATGCGACGCGGATCGCAGATCACGCCGCCCTTGCCGCCGCCCAGCGGAATATCAACCAGCGCACATTTCCACGTCATCCACGCGGCGAGCGCGCGGACGGTATCGATGGTTTCGTCCGGGTGAAAGCGGATGCCGCCTTTGCACGGACCGCGCGCGTCGTTGTACTGCACGCGAAAACCTTGAAAGACGTGGACGCTCCCATCGTCCATGCGGACGGGCAGCGTCACGTGTAACTCGCGTAGGGGCCAGCGGAGCAATTCGTGGATCGCGGGATCGAGCTTGAGTATCTCCGCGGCTTGATCGAGCTGCTGCTGCGTAATGCGGAAGGGATTCAGGTCTGAATCGGAACTGATTCCCACCGCGTGAAAGTCTACCGACTCGAGTCGGGAAAGACCATTGCGACTAGCCATACCATTCTCCTCATTGAGATCTTCTGTCGTCTCGGACTCTACGCGCGTGACGTCATGGGCACGCCAACGTTTCCGTTCAATCGACCAAACACCTTCAACTTAACTATAGCGCGATTCAGAAAAATTGTCCAATCTTTCTCGTTCCGCGCAAGGTGTGGTATAATTTGCTCAGGAGCCCATCATGGAATACGAACCGGTCATCGGCTTGGAAGTCCACGCGCAACTTTTGACGCGCAGCAAAATGTTCTGCGGCTGCTCGGCGGATTATGCCGGCGCGCCGCCCAATACGCACGTCTGCCCGGTCTGCCTCGGAATGCCCGGCAGTCTGCCGGTGATCAACCAACTCGCGGTCGAGTACACGGTTCTGACCGCGCTTGCCTTCCACTGCGAGATCCCCGAATTCGCCAAGTTCGACCGGAAGAATTACCACTACCCCGACCTGATGAAGGGCTATCAGATTTCGCAGTACGATTTGCCGCTTTCCCAAAACGGTTACGTTACGATTGACGATACGGGCGTGCCGAAACGTATCCGCGTGCGGCGCGTCCACCTCGAAGAGGACACGGCTAAACTGTTCCACGTCGACGGCGCGAGTTTGATCGACGTGAACCGCGCCGGTTTGCCGCTGATGGAAATCGTGAGCGAGCCGGATATGCACTCGGTCGAAGAGGCGCGGCTCTATTCGCTCAAGCTGCGGCAGATTCTGCGTTACCTCCGCGTCAGCAGCGGCGACATGGAAAAGGGCGCGATGCGCTTTGAGGCAAACATCTCGCTGCGCGTCAAAGGAACGACCGCGCTCAGCGCGACGCGCGTGGAGATCAAGAATCTCAATTCGCTCCGCGCGATGGTGCGCGGCGCCGAGTACGAAATCGCGCGGCAGACCAAAATCCTTCTTGCCGGCGGCACGGTGGAGCAGGAGACGATGGGCTGGGACGAAGAGCGCGGCGTGACCGTGACGCAGCGCAGCAAAGAGGAAGCGCACGATTACCGGTATTTCCCGGAACCCGACCTGCCCTCGCTCGCGGTCGCGCGCGCGTGGGTGGACGAGATCCGGGCGCGGCTGCCCGAATTGCCGGACGACCGGCGCGAGCGGCTGATGCGGGCGGACGGCTTGAGCGCGTACGACGCGGGCGTCATCACCTCTGAAAAGGAGATCGCGGATTATTTTGACCGCGCGGTCGCGGCGGGCA
Organism: Chloroflexota bacterium; assembly: GCA_037445855.1. GTDB lineage: Bacteria > Chloroflexota > Anaerolineae > UBA4142 > UBA4142 > DAIDTM01. Next base: position 2,521 of record JBBIJS010000129.1, read on the forward strand.
CGCCGCGCGGCATCGACGCGAAAACGGTCGCCAACTGGGTGACCGGCGAGTTGTTCCGCTTGATGAAAGAAACGGCTACCGAGATCGACGCCGTGAAGATCGAACCTGCGCAGATAGCGGAGCTGATCGCGCTGGTGAGCGCCGGCGCGATCAGCAACACCATCGCCAAGACGGTCTTCGGCGAAATGTTTGCGACCGGGCGCGCGCCGCGCGGCATCGTCCAAGAAAAAGGACTGGCGCAGATCAGCGACCGCGGCGCGCTCGTCGGCATCGTGGACCAGGTGCTTGCCGACAACCCCCAGCCGGTCGCGGAGTTTCTTGCCGGCAAGGAAGCCATCGCCAAGTTCCTGGTGGGTCAGGTGATGAAGGCAACGCGCGGACAAGGCAACCCCGCCGTGGTCAACGCGCTGGTGATCGAGCGACTCAAAGCGCAGAAATCCTAAACGCGTCTTCCCGCCAACGCCGGCGGCTCGCCCGCGCCTGTTTGATCAAGTCCATCCACTTGGACTGAAACTGGGACTTTTAGGTCGTTGACAAGCCCGCGCCCACGCCGTATAATTTGGGCACTCACCGCTCCAAGGGTCGCTGCTATGCCATTGCAAGGGAATCTGAAAGAAATGAGTCTCGCCAACCTGATTCAGGTCAACTGCCAGGAGATGCGCTCGGCGCGCCTGACGTTGACACAGCACGGACAGGTGGGCGAGGTTTTTTTATCGGACGGGCAAGTTGTCCACGCCACGCTCGGCGCACAGGTCGGCGCACCCGCCGTCTACGAAATGCTATTTTGGGATGCGGGCGAGTTTGTGCTGGACCTCGACATCGCGGCATCAGAGAGATCGATCGACCTCCGCTGGCAGGATTTGTTGCTGAAGGGAATGATGGAGGCGCCGCAGCGGCGGGTGGTTGGAGAACCGGCGGAGGAAAAAATGAACCCGGATATCTTGGAACAACTCGGGGCGATCGAGGGCGTCCGCGGCGCGGTCATCTCGGCGAACGACGGTGTGGTCCTCGGCGCAGCGGTTCCCGATAGCACCGGCGAGAGCGAAGCCGCCGTCGCGGTCTTCGTTGGCTCCGCCGCGAACCAGCTCGGCGACGCGCTGCAGCTCGCGCCGTTCCAGCACGGCACGGTCGCGCTGAAAAACCGGCGCATCCTGGTCCTGGAGCAACCCGATCGCTTTATCGGCTTGGTGCTGAACGAGAGCGCGTCGCCGGCGCTTGTGGCCAGCGCGGCAGAGAAGCTCAAGCCATAGTTCCACTCACCGCATCCCAGAGTAGGGTACGCGAGGGAATCTGTCCAATGGAGAACTACCTCAAAGAGATCAACGCCGTGCTGGGCGTCGTCGGCTCCTTCGTGTGCTTGAGCGACGGCACGCTCTCGGCAAGCGCGCTGCCAGACAAGTTCGACGCGGCGAGCGCAGAACTCGCCGCGCGCATTGCCACCCAAACCCTGAACGCACTCGAGACGTCCGGTCAGCGCGTCGCCGAAGCTGATCTGGTCTACGGTCAGGGGCGGCTGTTGCTCAAGAACTTGCGCGGCGGTATTCTCGTGATCGTGTGCGCGCGCAACCTCAATATACCGCTGTTGAACTTGACCGCGAACGTCGTCGCGAAAAAGCTCGCGGCGGAACTCAAACCCAAGCCCGCTGCCGTGGAACCCGCGCCAAAAGTGGTGCCGCCCGCGCCGGCGCCCACAGAACCGGCGAGCGCGCCCCAGATCCAAGCCGCCCAGCCCGCGTCCAGTTCGGTAGAACCAAGCCCGCTCCTCACCGAACTCAACCAGGAGATGCTGGAACTCATCGACATCGCGCAAAATGGCAACGTCCGGCTGTGCGCGATCAATCCGATCGCAGTCTGGGAGCGCTGCCCGCAGCATCGCGCGCTGATCTCCGCGCCGCAAAAGCGGCAAATCGAATTTCTGTGCCAGTCCGCGCAGAGCGCCCTCGTGATCCACCTCTTCGAGCGCCGGGGCTATGAGGCGAACCAGCGCTTCAACGCCTTCCACGGCAGCCGCCACCTCAATTTTGTGAACAAGTCGCGCGACCTAACGGCGGATATTTACCTGGACGGGTACGCAATGTACCATCACCTGGATTTGAAATCGGTCTCCGCCGATAACGAACGCGTCCTGCCGGTGACGCCGCTGCTGCTGCTGCACTTGCAGTACGTCGAAATGATCGATCCAATTTTTCGGGACCTGTGCGTGCTGCTGCTCGAACATGATTTGAGCGTTGGGACAGCAGCAGACAAGATCGACGCGTCGCAGATTACGCGTTTGTGCGCCGACGATTGGGGTTGGCACAAGACCGTCACCACGAACCTCGCACGCCTGGAGCAGTTTGCCCCGGGCATCATCGCGCCGGCAGAGCAAGCGATCGTCCTCGAGCGCGCCAAACGCATCAAGAACACGATCGAGACCGCGCCGAAAAGTTTGCGCTGGCAGACCCGCGCTCGCATCGGCGAGAGCGTGCGCTGGTACGAAACGCCGGTCACGGGCAGCGCGCCGGCGCGTCCCGATCTGGCGATGGGATAATGAAGGAGGCGCGACGGATGGACGGTTGGCGCGACCGACTGGGTCGAATTCGCAAAGTCCTTGGCGAAGTGCTCTTCGGCATGGCAGTGCACGACATCGTGCGCGCCAATCTGAAGATGCGCGGATCGCTGGAACACCTATTCATTCTGATCACGTTCGGCGATATGGTGGGCTTGCCGATCCTGCCGCCGTATTATTGCATGCGCCTCCTGCCCTTCATCGTGCCGGAGATCAATGGCTGGCGTCGTCGCCTGCTGCGCGAGCGCGACTACCTGGACGCGATCTTCTAATGGAATCTACGGGCGCCCGCCGCCGCATCTTGATCGTCGATGACGATGCGCGCATTGTCGAAGAGATTTCGAGCGCACTCCGCGGTCATGATTCCTTTGACGTGCTGGCGCTCACGTCCGGTCAAGCCGCGCGCCAAGCATTGCAGCAATCCGTTTTCGATTTGCTGATTGCGGACTGGAAGATGCCGGAGGTCGATGGACTGACGCTGATCCGCGAGACGCAAAGCCGTTCGCCGGAGACAGTCACCGTTCTGATGACCGCGTTCGGGTCGCCGGAAGCCGCGTCCACCGCCCTCGACTCGAACGTGCATCACTATATCGAAAAACCATTTCTCGTCGATGAGCTGACCAAAGTAATCGAGTCCATCTTCCCGGCGGAGGCGCCGCCGCTTCCCCCCACCAAACCACAGGTCTTCAAAGTTGTCCTGGGTGGCGACGCGCAAGTTGGCAAGACCAGTCTCATCCAGCGCTATTCCACCGGCCGCTTCGATCCACTTCGCAAGATGACCATCGGCGTCGATTTTCATCTGTACGACGTTCGGATCGATCAAACGCCGACCCGCCTGATCGTATGGGACATGGGCGGACAAGAGCGCTTCGCCTTCGCACGGCGCGCGTTTTATCGCGGCACCCGCGCGGTCGGTCTGGTGTTCGACGCGAGCAACCGCGCCTCGTTCTACAACCTGGCGCGCTGGTGGCGCGAGACGCGCGAGTTTTTGATCGATGTGCCGATGCTTCTGCTCGCCAACAAAATCGATCTGCCGCGCCAAATCTCTGCCGACGAGGCGATGCAGATCGCGCACGCCTGGCAGATGCCGTATTACCAGTCCTCCTGCGCGAGCGGCGAAGGAGTCGCGGAATTCTTCGAAGCGCTGGCGGCGCGCGCGCTGGAGAACGCACCCAAGCCGCAGCCGATTGGCGAATGGTCCATCGCGAGCAAATGAAAACGGACGACCCCAGCGGTCGTCCGTTTGATTTTGTAGCGGCAGGATGATCCTGCCCCTACGCGTTACGCGTGGATCACCGTCCCCGCGTCAGAATCCTCTCGCATCAACACCTCTTCGATCAATCCCGGGCGCATCGCGCTGACGATCTGCACGCGCATCAGTGGCTCACGCCGCACGAGCGCGATCATGCTCCGCACTTTGGCGATCATGCCGCCGGTCACGTCGACGCCATGCGACCCGCGCAACTGCGATTCGATTTGCGGAAAATTTGCCGGCGTGATCTCACGAATCAACTCCGCCGCCGGGTCGCCCAGCGGATCGCCGGTGAACACGCCCTCCACGATACCCGCGAGAATAATGCGCGTGGGCTTGAGCCGCGGCGCGAGGTACGCGAAGATCATCTCAGTCGATGCAATCGTCATCTCGCGTGTATCATCGAACGCGACATCGCCGTGCACCAGCGGCACGAGGTTGCGCGCCAGCGCGGTTTGAATCGGACCCACCGCGAGATCGACGAGTTCGCCGTCGCGGCAGCGCGCCGACGCGGAGGGCTGCAGCGCGACGACCGGCACGCCTTCCGCGAGAAAGATATCGGTGACGAGGCGCGTGAGCCGCCACGCGGCGGCGCCGGTTTCCGCGTAGGCGCGCCAGTTGCCGCGCTGACCAAAGCCGGATTTCTGCGCGGCGAAATGCCCGAACGATCCGCTGCCATGTCCAAGCAAAATACCAAGCGCGGGGTCTGCACCTCGCGCTTGTTTGACTTGGCGCGCCACGCGGTGGATCACGTCCTCACGCGCGGTCGCGTCGCGTGTCTTGTCCGTGATCGCCGAGCCGCCGAGTTTAAGGAAGACAAGTTGGGGTATCTTGCTCATCCCAGCCCCAACTTGGATCGCACAAATTTGCGCACCACCTTCATAGCTTCAAACGCAGACCGCGCTTCGAGAGCAGTAACCGATGTGCCGGGGTACCGCACGGCGGGAGTACATGGCTCAAGATTCGAAATCGTTTCATCAAGCAATCGAAAATCAGAGTCCACGCGGGTACACAACTCGTTGAGCGTAACGAGATCGTGCCGGCGCTCAAAATCAACTTGGTGTCGCACCAAGAATGCCTTAAAGTATTTTTCGGCAGATTGTTCGCAAGCCCAACAGAGATTATCTGGCAACAAGTTTTTGCGCTGGCGCGCGAGCAGGCGCGCGTTTTCGTAATCCCCTTCGGCTTTGCGGACCCACTCGGCTACCGTTTCTGCGCTCATACAGCACTTTCCCCCGCGCAAGGATTTTGCAAAAAAACGCATCTCCAATCTCCACGCGATGCGTGACTTCCGCCGGCGTCAGGACGAGAATATCAAGTGAGAACAACCGATGTGGAAACAATCGAGAGATTTGTTTGTGGCGCTCGAACGCCCGCTTTGTGGTGTTCATTACAACAAGCAAATCCAGATCGCTGTGCGGTTTGGGCTTGCCGTAGGCATACGATCCAAAGAGAATAATCTTCTCGGGGTAACATTCTGCGACGATGCGTTCGGTGATCTCTCGTAACAGATTCTCCGTGACAGGCACGTACCACGACGGCAAATGTCTTTCCTTTTCCACGTCCAATCGCTGCAATTGCATTATTGTCCCCCTGACTTTACACTCGGCGGCGGCGCGGGCGTGCGATCGCCCAAATCGAAATGATCGACCTCTACGC
>JBBIJS010000130.1:0-7962 GCA_037445855.1 Chloroflexota bacterium
TTTCTTTCGCAGCCGGGAATGTGGTTGATGCGCGTCATCGCGCAGCGACAGAGCGGCGAAGTAGTTACCGCGTTTCCGTTTTACCAAGCCGGGAATCAAGCCGGCAGTCAAGCCAACGACGCCGGCGCGCTGCAAATCCTCCAGCAGTCTGACGCGCAGATGAACACGCTCAAGACGCTGCGCGCGACGCAGGACTTGGCTGATGGCAACGGCGGCAGCGCGACGACGCAGTACGAGTACCAAGCCCCTGATCGATTGCTTTATCAGGTGATCGGAGGAATCGAATCGATTGCCCTCGGCGCGACGCAGTACGATCTCCAGAACGGCGTCTGGGCTTCGCGCGCGCGCGTCGATCCGTTCGTCTTTCCCAGTTTCGATAACGTCAGCCAGGCGAATGGCATCCGGCTTGGACGCACCGACACGCTGAACGGCGCGCCGATGCAGATCGTCGAGTCCACGTTGGGATCGGGAGATACGGCAACGCATTTCGCGTTCTGGATCGGCGCGGCCGATCGCCTCGTTCACCAGTACGCGATGGTCGCGCCGTCGCATTTTATGATGCAGTACTATCTCGATTACAACGCGCCGCTGGACATTCCAACGCCGACCGTCGGCGCGCTCGTCCAGCGGCAGCAAGTCGCCGGCATGAACGTCGAATTATCCGTCCTGCCGCGCGCCGCTGGCGTCAGCGATTTCGACGTGCGATTGACCGACGCGTCGGGCGCGCCCGTGGACAACGCGTCGCGCGTGATGCTCGTCACGGGAATGACGAATATGACGCACGAAGCTAATTCCGTGCGCGCGCTGCCGGCGGGCGGCGGGCACTATCGCGCCAGCGGTCCCTGGATTTACATGGGCGGTCCGTGGCAAATTGGGCTGGTCGTGCAGACGGCGGACAAAAACACCCGCACCGCCGCGTTCCAGTTCAACGTGCCGGAGAATAACGGTCCGGTCGTCAGCCAACGCATCGACAACAGCCCGTCGTCTGTTCAGCAGATCAACGAACTCGTCTATGCCGGGACGGTCGTGCCGGATCAGACGAACGTCTCGGCGCAGCAATCCGTTCGCGTTACGGCGATGCTGATGGAGCCGGACAAGACGCGCTGCGGCGGCAAGATGACGCTGCCGGAACTGACGCTGACGACGAATTTCAGCGCCGCCGGCATCGCCGAGCTTGAATTCGCCGCGCCGCGCACCGCGCAGGTGCGCGCCACGTGCGCCAGCGATGGCTTGGTTCTGGCGATTACAAGTTGAAACCACAAAGACTCCACGGGCAAAATTGTCCTGGCATGTTGCGAATCTTTGTGTCTTGGCGCCGGCGTGGTAAATTTCTAAACAACTCTGGTGTAAGGTGATTTATGCGAACCCAATTTATAACTAGTCGTACGCGCGTTGCCGCCTGCGTACTTGCGGCGTTGCTGATGCTCTTGGTCGCGTCGTGCGGCGCGCCGACGCCAACCGCCGCGCCAGTGCCGCCCAAGCCGCAACCGACTCTGCCGCCGGCAACTTTTCCGCGTCCGCAGAATCCAGCCATCCAACCGACGCCGATCGGCGGGATGGGTCTGAAAGGCAAATTCGTTTTCGCGCAAGGCGACGGAAGTCTAATGATCGAAGACGCGGGCAGCAACAACCCGCGCGCGCTGCTCAAGGCGACGACTGAACTCTACGCCGATTCGCCGGTTTTTTCGCCGGATGGCAAGCAGGTCGCGTTCACGGCAAGTTCGTTCACCAAAGACGGCGCGGTGATTCAGGATGTGCGCGTCATCAACGCGGATGGAACCAACTTGCGCGTGATCGCGACGCCGGACAACCCCAAGATCATGCTCGGCTTTCCGGCGTGGACGCCGGACGGCAAAGACCTCTTCATCACGCAATCCTATTCGGTTCCGCCGTCCACTCAGCACGATGAGATCGACCGCGTCAGCGCGAGCGGCGGACCGCTGCGCAAAGTTACCGAGAACGCGCGGGAAGCCAGCATCTCGCCGGACGGGAAGAAGCTCGTCTATTCCGTGCTCGATTACCAGACGTACTCCGCCGGCTTTTGGGTCGCGAACCTTGACGGCAGCAACCGAAAACAAATTCTGCCGACCGGCGTGTTTGCTGCGGTCTTTGCGCCGCGCTTTGCGCCGGACATGCAAAGCATCGTCTTCGCCGGCTCCGGTCCGCCGACCAAGAAACTGCCCGGCGTGTCCGCGCTCGTTCGACCGACCGACGATAATTCGTGCGCGGTCGCCTTCGGATTTGTCTGCCTAGTGGAGAAGGCGGAGGCGCACGGCTTGCCCTGGGATTTGTGGATTGTAAATCTGGACGGGACCCAATTCGAGCGCTTGACCCAGCTCGGCGCGGACAGCCCGGTCGCGGCGTGGTCGGCAGACGGCAAGCAGATCGCGTTCTACGATGCGAGTGGGATTTACGTGATCGACCGCGCAACTAAAAAGGTCACGCAAGTCTCGGACAGTCATGGCTACGGCGGGTTCGATTGGAAATGAAGGAAACACCATGGTCTGCCAACTGGCAGAAATACCGGCGCTACATCACGATCCTATTCTGCATCAGTCTGATCGGGCTGACGCTCCACGCGCTGGACGACGCGCTGGTGACGCGCGAGCCAGACTGGTACAACATCGGCGTCGCCGAGTTTCTCTTCTACGTCGCGCTGATCTATTTGATCGTCCCACCGCTCGGGCTGCTGCTGGCGCGGCGCGGTCGCGTGATCGGCTTGATCATCCTCGCCTTTTACGCGTTCCAGGCGTTCTACGGCGCGGGGCTGAATCATGTCCGGCATTTGTTCGGATCGTTCCAGGGATCGCAACTCCTACCCACTATTTTCAAATCGCTCGGCATCGACTACGCGCCCTATCTGACTAATCACGGTTTTGTCACCGTGATCATGAATATGGCAGGACTCGGCGTGACGCCGCCGCACACCCACACGATCCTGTCCGATGTCGTGGTGTTCTTCAACATCGGACTGAACCTCGTCCTGATGTACTACCTCGCCCTCGCCGCGCGCGAGTGGTGGTGGCAGCGGATGCGCCACGCGCGTACAAGCGCGGCGCTTGCCCCATAGCCCCCCGCCTTGCCGCGCCGGTTTGCGTGCGCCGAAACTGTGCTATAATTCCCCCCGATGGACGCCATCCTGACGCACGAGAACGCCGATTTCGACGCGCTCGCCGCGCTCCTCGGCGCAAAAAAAATCTACCCCGAAGCCGCCGCGGTGCTGCCGCGCCGCCTCAATCGTAACGTGCGCGATTTCTGCGCGCTCTACACGGACGCGCTCCCGTTCACGCGGCAGGACGATCTGCCGCGCGGCAAATTTCGCCAAGTGCTCCTCGTCGATACGCAAGGCATTCCCTCCGCGCGCGGCGCGCGGCAAGACGCGCGCGTCCACATCATCGATCATCATCCGCTTGCGCGCGCGTTGAAGAAAGGAACGACCTTCTTCGGCGGCGACGTGGGCGCGACGACGACGCTCTTTGTCGACGAGATTCGCGAAAAGCAAGCGCCGCTCTCGCCGATTGAAGCGACGCTGCTGCTCCTCGGCATTTACGAAGATACCGGCGCGCTGACGTATGTGACGACCACGCCGCGCGACGTGCGCGCCGCCGCGTTCCTCCTCGAACAGGGCGGCAATCTTGCGGTCGTCAACGATTTCCTCAATCACCCGCTCACCGACGCGCAGCGTAAGTTGTACCAAGTCTTGATCGAAAAGACCAAGATCGTCGATATTGCCGGGCACGCGGTGGCGATTGCCGCCGCGCGCGCGGAATCCTACGTCGAAGAAATTTCCACGCTGGCGCACCAACTGCGCGAGCTGCACGACCCGGCGGCGCTGTTCGTCCTCGTCCAGATGGACGATCACATCCAGATGGTCGCCCGCTCGGATCGCGCCGCGATTGACGTCGCCGCGATCGCGGAGGCGTTCGGCGGCGGCGGGCACGACAAAGCCGCGGCGGCGTTGATTCGCGGTTCGAATCTACGCGAGACGAAAGCCAAACTGCTGAAATTGCTCAAGGCGTCGCTCCAGCCCTCCATCACGGTGCGCGCGTTGATGTCGTTCGGCGTCCACACGCTGGAACCCCACGCGACGGTCACGCACGCGGCGGACATGATGAATCGCTACGGACACGAGGGCTTTCCGGTCGTGCAGCGCGGCAAGCTGGTCGGCGTGCTGACGCGGCGCGAGATCGACCGCGCGATGCACCACCAACTCGCCCATGCGCCGATCAAGCAGTTCATGCAAAAGCCGGTCGCCGTCTCGCCGGACGATTCGCTGGAAAAACTGCGCGCAGTGATGATCGACGCGGACATCGGTCAAGTGCCGGTCGTGGACGCCCAGCGCAAGGCGATCATCGGCATTGTGACGCGCACTGATCTCATCAAGCAGTGGGGCATCGCGCCGCCGACGCGCGCGGCGGATATGGCGACGCGGCTGGAGAAATGGCTGCCGCCGGAGTTGCTCGCGCTCCTGCGCGACGCGAGCCAGGCGGCGCGCGAGTTGGGATTCAGCATCTACCTCGTCGGCGGTTTCGTGCGCGACCTGCTGCTCAACCAGCCCAACCTCGATCTCGATCTCGTCGTCGAAGGCGACGCGATCGCGCTGGCGAAACGGCTGGCAAAAAAACGCGGCGGTCGCGTGCACGGGCATACGCGGTTTGGTACCGCCAGGTGGATTTTGAAGGAAGAGAGGAAAGAGGAAAAAGGAAAGATGGAAAAGGAAATCCTCTCATCTTTCATCTCTCCTCTCTCCTCTCTTGATTTTACGACCGCGCGCACGGAATTCTACGCGCATCCGTCCGCGCTGCCCGAAGTGGAAACCTCGTCGATCAAGCAAGACTTGCGCCGCCGCGATTTTACGATCAACACGCTGGCGATCTGCCTCGACCCCGAACGCTACGGGCAATTGCTCGATCCGTTCGGCGGCGAGGCAGACTTGCAGCGCGGCATCCTGCGCGTTTTGCACAACCTCAGCTTCATCGAAGACCCGACGCGCATTCTGCGCGCGGTGCGGCTGGAGCAGCGACTCGGCTTCAAGATCGAGCCGCGCACCGCGCGGTTGATCGGCGACGCGCTGGATACGCTGCGCCGCGTCAGCGGCGAGCGCGTGCGGCACGAGCTAACGCTGATCGTTCAAGAGAGCGAGCCGGAGAAAGCGCTGGCGCGCCTCGCCGGGCTGGGCGTGCTGCGCGCGATCTACGCGCCGCTCCGCTTTACCGATTGGCACGCGGAGAAATACCGCGCGGCGCGCGACGGCGACGCGCCGAAACCGCTGGCGTATTTCGGCGTGCTGGCGTATCACCTCACGCAAGCCGAAGCGCGCGAGTTTGCCGCGCGCCTCAAGTTTCCCAAAGCGGAGACGGAAGCGATCCTGCAGTTGCTCGCGCTGCGGGAAGAGGTCACGCTGCCGCTCAGCGCGCCGCCGACCACCGTTGCGCCAAGTGCGATCTATCGGTTACTGGAAGATTATTCCGACGACGCGCTGGCGCTGGCGGCGCTGGCGACGGACGACGCGCTGGTGCGTGAGCGGATCGATTTGTTTCGCGCGCGTCTGCGCGCGATCGCGCCGGAATTGACTGGCGACGATTTGAAGCGCATGGGGATTCCCACCGGTCCGGCGTATCGCAAGATCCTCACGCGTTTGCGCGACGCGCGCCTCGACGGTGAAATCTCGACCCGCGCGGAAGAAGAAAAATTGGCGCGCCGGCAATTAGAAGAGAGATAAGGATAGGAGAACTCATGGTCGCAAAAATTCTGATCGCATCGGAAAACAGCGCCACGGTGCGCGCGACCCAGGACGCGCTGCGCGGCGAGTCGTATCAGGTCATCGTCGCGGCAGATGGACTGGAAGCCGTTGACCTTGCCCTGGATCAGCATCCCAACGTGGTTTTGTTGGGCGTCAACCTCGCGGGTCTGCAAGGGTTGGATGTCGCGCGCGCGCTGCGGGCGCTGGATCCGACCGAGCATGTGCCGATCATTTTTCTCGCGCAGAGCAAAGAGGAAGCGCGGGGTGCGATCGAAGCGCGCTTGGCGCTAACGGACAGTCTCACCGCGCCGGTTGACCCGGCGGAACTGAAGGCGCGCTGCGAGGCGGCGCTGCGGACCGGCGAAAACATTGGCGCGCTGCGCAGCCGCGGTTCGGATATGCTGCTCGCCATTCTCGATCCGCTCACGCGTCTGTATCATCGGCGTTACTTGCTGCACGTCCTGGCGTACGAGGCGGCGCGCAGCGCGCGTTACAAAACTCCGCTCGCGGTGTTGGTGATCGACGTGGACAACTTGAAAGAGATCAACCGCCAATACGGCGTTCTCACCGGCGATAACACACTGGTTGAGATGGCGCAGCTGCTCCGGCGCGAGGCGCGCGGCGCGGATATTGTGGGTCGTTCGGACACGCAAGACTTTATGGTTTTGGGTCCGCAGACGGACAAGAAGGGCGCGCGGATTCTGGCGGATCGGCTCGTTCAATCGATTGCGGAGCATCATTTTATCGCGGAGAAACTGGATTTGCATGTCACGGTCAGCATTGGCGTTGCTTGCTCCGCGGGCGCTGACCTCTCGGAGAATCTCACGTTGCTCGGACGCGCCGAAGGGGCGCTCGATCGCGCCAAGCGCGCCGGCAAAAATCGGGTTGAGGTGGAATAATGGCGCTAGAAGCGCAGGAATATATGGAGCGGCTGCGCGAGGCGCGCGCGGAGATCTTCAAGACTCTCGACGGACTGAGCGTCGACGCGCTCAACTGGCATCCGCTGCCGGATGAGACGAATTCGCTCTTCGCGCTGGCGACGCATTGTCTGGGCGCAGAGCGGCGCTGGGTGCACCAGGAAGTGGGGCAGCAAAAGATCGAACGGGACCGTGCGGCGGAATTTCGCGCGCGCGGCGAAGCCGGTGCGGCGCTGCACGCGGCGTACGACGCGGTCGCGCGCGCGAGCGAAGCGATTCTCGCGCGGTTGGTCGAAGCGGAGATGGGCGCGTCGCGCGGTGACGCGCCGAATGCGCACGCTGTCCGCTGGTGCATCCTGCATGTCATCGAACATTACAACGAACACCTGGGACAGATGCGGTTGACGCGGCAATTGTGGGAGAACCGCGCGGCGAGACCGCATGAGATTTAGCGTGGAAACATTGTAATGTTCGAACGTTACAACGTTGAAGGAGGTTCCGATGAGTGAACAACCACCCCCAGAAGTCGATCTGGCACAAGAATTGCGTGAATTGGGCGAGGAGCTGAAGAAGGCGATCCGCGTCGCGCGCGATCATCCGCAGACGAAGGAATTCGAGCGGCAGATTTCGCAAGCCGTCAACGATCTGGGCGCGCAGATCGACCGTGCGGTCAAAAGCGCGAAAGAAAACGAGCGCGTGAAAAAAGTTGGCGAGCAGGTCAAGCAAGCCGCGCAATCGGTCAAGGAGGGCGGCGCGCCGGAGGACATTGCGCGTGGGCTGGCGAAAGGCGTCCGCGCGCTCAACGAGCAGATTCGCCGCGCGGTGGAAGAGGCGGAAACGGGAACGCACGAGAACAAGTAAGGTGAAGATTGCCAAAAGGCAACGGTCTTTGCAGAAATGGTAACTGTTCAGGTGATGCCGCGTCGTCGTAGGGGCGAGGCATTCGCCAACCCTAGAGTGCTGGAAAAGTTGGTTGGTATATGCTGACCGTGCCAGTTGAAATAGCTGATTGTGCGAATGCCTCGTCCCTACTGAACGGTTACGGAGGTGCCCATGGCAGCGATTGGCTTTGCGGCTCAAGTTCGAAATCTTTTCCGGGAGAGCGATGTCAAGACGATGAAGCGCTACGGCGTCGATCTCTCCAGTTACGAGAATGTCAAAGCGCGCGCCGCGGACATTTACGCGCGGCTCGTTGACGGCGATATGCCGTGCGACGCGGCGTGGGACGCGGACAAACTCGGCGTCTTCAAGGGGTGGATGGACGGCGGCATGCAGCCATAGACAAATTCCGAACACCGAGAG
>JBBIJS010000131.1:0-7890 GCA_037445855.1 Chloroflexota bacterium
GGCGAGAACGCCGACAAGCGGCTATGCTACGGGGTTCTCCGACAAACTCCTAGAGCTTGACGCTCAACAAGTACGGCATGCCGATCACCAACAGCGCGACGATGAAGAGGATCCCAAAGATCAAACCCAACTTCCAAAAGTCGGCGCGAGAAACATAGCCGCTGCCATAGTAGATCGGCGCGGGACCGGTGGCGTACGGCGTGAGCACGCCCATCAATCCCAGCGAGTAGACGAGCAACAGCGCGAACGGGACCATCGGGATGCCCGGGATCTTCATGCCGACTGCTAGAAGCACTGGCAGCACCGCCGTGGTGTGCGCGCTGAGTGACGCGAAGAAGTAGTGGATGAAGAAGAACAGCGCGACCAGCAGCGCCATCGCCATAATCGGATTGAGACCTTTCAACGGCGCTGACGCAATGTCCGCGATCCACTTGACAAAGCCCACCGTGTTCAAACCATTGGCGAGCGTAACCAGCGTGGCGAACCAGACCAGCACGTTCCACGCGCCCTTGTTGCCCAGGATTTCGTCCCAGGTCACGACATTCGTGATGAGCATCAACGCGATGCCCACCAAGACCACCGTCGTCGCGTTGATAAAGTTCGTGCCCAGGTACGGCAGCGCGAACAACACGTTCGATCCGGTAATCCACAGGAAGATGGCGAGGACGACTAACCCGATCATGATGAGTTCCGGTCGCGAGACCTTGCCCATCTTGCCGAGTTCTTGATTCGCCCAGACCGGGATTTCCTTGCTCGTTTTGATTTCCGGCGGATAGAGCGCGTAAACCAAAATCGGAACGACCAGCAGCAGCACGATGCCGACCGGGATAAAGCCCATAAACCACTGGAGCCAGTTGATGTCGATCTTGGCAGTGTTCTTCACGATCGTCAGCGCGGCAGCGTTCGGCGCGAGCGAGGTGATGAACATCGAACTGGTGACGCACGTCGCGGCGAACGCCGTCCACATGATGTACGAACCGATCTTGCGCGCCGTCGGTCCCGGCTCAGAGCCGTACAGACCCGGGATGTTGCGGATGATCGGGAAGATCGTGCCGCCGCTACGCGCGGTGTTGGAGGGCGTGCCGGGCGCGAGGATAAGGTCGGCGAGCGTGATCGCATAGCCCAAGCCCAGCGTGCGACCGCCGAGCCAACGCACCAGCAGCAACGCGATGCGGCGTCCCAAGCCGGTCTTGTTGTAGCCCATCGAAAAAACGAACGCGCCGAAGATCAGCCAGACGGTCGAATCCGCAAAACCGCCGAGCGCCCAGTTGATCGACTGGGTAATGTCCGCGTTGACGTACCGCATTGCCGCGGCGAACGCCACGCCGATCAAACCAATTGCCGCCGCGGGAATCGGCTCCAGGATCAAGCCGATGATGACGGCGGCGAAGAGCGCAAAGTACAGCCACGCGCTCATCGTCAAGCCGGTGGGTACGCCGAAGAGATAGCCCCACGCAGCGAGCACCACCCACACGAGCAGCGGGAGCACTACTTTCCACGAGAACTTCATCATTCCTCCTTGAACGAGATAAAAATAGCACGCCTCTCAAATGCCAGCGGGCATCCGGAGGCGTGCTTCACCTTTTTGAAAGAGTTCGACGCGCGTCATTGCGCGTCGCCTCAACCAGCGCGAGTGTAACAGAACCAAGTCAAAACGCGGTCAAAAGCCGGTAGAAATTCAGGCGCGATTACTTGACCCGCGCGCGCACTTGCGCAATAATCTCGTCCGTGACTTGATTCGTCTTGGCGCGCCCGCCGAGGTCGGGCGTGAGCACGCGGCGCGCTGCCGTGACGGCTTTGATCGCGTCCATCAGCAAAGCCGCGGCAGATTTTTCGCCGAGGAATTCCAGCATCATCGCGCCGCACCACACCATCGCGATCGGATTGGCGATGCCTTTGCCGAATATATCCGGCGCGGAACCATGCACCGGCTCGAACATCGAGGGATACGTGCGCGCCGGGTTGATGTTGCCGCTCGCGGCGAGACCGAGACTCGCGCAGATCGCGCCGCCGAGATCGGTGAGAATGTCGCCGAACAAATTCGAGCCGACGACCACATCGAGCGATTCCGGGCGCAGCACGAACCGCGCCGCCATCGCGTCGACGAGCACGCGCTCGGTCGTCACGTCCGGAAATTCTGGCGCGATCGCGCTGAAAATTTCGTCCCAAAAGGTCAGCGAGTGCTGCTGCGCGTTCGATTTCGTCACGTTCGCGAGCTGCTTGCGCGGACGGCTGCGCGCGAGTTGGAACGCGTAGCGGATCACGCGCTCGACGCCGACGCGCGTGAACACGGACGTTTCGATGGCAAGTTCGATTGGCAAGCCGCGGTGCGCGCGCCCGCCCGCGCCGGTGTACTCGCCTTCCGTGTTCTCGCGCACGACGATAAAATCGATGTCGCCGGGCTTTTTGCCGGCGAGCGGACTCGGAATGCCGGGCAGGAGCAGACTGGGGCGGACGCAGGCGTACTGATCAAAGCCCTGGCAGATCGGCAGGCGCAAGCCGCGCAGCGAGATGTGGTCCGGCACGGTGGGGAATCCGACCGCGCCAAAGTAGATCGCGTCGAACTCTTCCAGCGTTGTCAAGCCGTCGTCCGCCATCATCTTGCCGGTCTTCAAGTAATACTCGCAGCCCCACGCGAAATAATCATAACGCAGACGAAACGCGCCGGTCGCTTGGGCGACCGCGTCCAGTACGCGCACGCCTTCCGGCGTCACCTCGTTGCCGATCCCGTCGCCGGGAATGACTGCAATGTGGTACTCTTTCAATGCTCACCTCGGTATTATTTCAACAGGCACAGTACATCACAGATTTGAGGAGAAGGCGTTCTCCAACGCCGTCTATGTCACGGAAATCGCTTGGTTTTGGCACCGCCGCGCTAGAGAGCGCTGGCTCCTCGCCCAAATCTGTGATGTACTGAGGCAAACAAAATTGCCCACGGATGCGAGTCGCGTCCGAGGGCATTCATCACCTTCAATGCCATTATAGCCGCCCGGTCAGTACAAGTCAAAACACCCGCGCTATCGCTTGGCTTTCCGCTTCGGTTTCGCCGGTGTTCGTGGTTTGGGGGTTTGGCGCGGCGTCCGCTTTACCGGTTTGGAGCGCGGCGTTGGTTTCGGCGTGGGCTTGGGTTTCGCGCCTACCGTTGGCGGCGGAGGTGACGCAGTGCCGCCACTCCACGTGGGAGGAGGCAGCGGCGTCTGTTTGAAATCGAAACAATCGGATAGATCATCCGACGCGGCGTCACGCGAGTTCAGCGACTTTAACCCGAACGTCGTCTCGCAAAACTTGACGATGCTGACGTGCGAATGGAACGCCTTCGAGATGTAACCTTTTTTCGCGAACGGACTCAGCACGAGGCAGCCGACGCGCGGCCCGTACATGAATTGCGAGTTGGTGTATGCCGGGCTTGGACCGCCACCCTTCCACGTCTCCTTCAGCGGCGGGGCGACGTGATCGTACCAGCCACCCCAATCGTCCCAGGTGATAAAGACGACCGTGCTTGCCCACAAGCTGCTCTGGGCGATCTGATTGATGCGATCAACCGTCCACTGCATTCCCGGTTTGACCGTTGGTTTGCCCGCGTTACTGCCGTACGGCGGGTGCTCGTCAAAACTGCTGTTGGCATACATCCACGCGACGTTCGGCAGTTTGCCGGCGGCGACGTCCGGATCGAACTGATTCCACGGCGCGATATTTGGACTCCCCTTGAGCGCGGCGATGTGATTGAAATAGTTGAAGCTCGGATCGCCATAACTCTTCCACGTCAAGCCCGCTGTCGCGAGACTCGCGGGCAGCGAAGGGAGATTGAACGGCGCCTGGGGCTGATAGGTGCGATGCGGACTGGAGTTGTCGATGATCGGCGAGTCGGCGGCGATGAGTATCAGGTGATTCGGCTCGGACTGGCTCGCGATTTCGGTAAAGTAGTTGTCGCATAACGTGAACTGCCGCGCGTACGCAAAGTACGCCGGGATGTCCGACTCGTTGTACTGCTGGCGCACCGCGCTCGTCGCGCGGCGCAGCCACGCGGCGTGGTCGTGCGGCGGATCGCTCGCCGGCGGATCCGGCGCGTGCGCGAGCGTGGCGTCGCCGTTCGCGCCGGGGAATGTCCCAAAGTAGTTATCGAACGTATGGTTCTCTTTGACGATGATAACGATATGCTCGATCGGGTTGTTGGGCTTCATGAGGCGCTCCTTTCCCGAATGCCCGGATGGCGCAGGATCGCGTCACGGCGCGTTAGCTCCGCGACGCGTCGAACGCGCATCATTCTAGACGCGCCGCCGCTGAATGTCAATGCCCGGCGCTCTAATCTTATTCTAATCTGATTATGGTATACTCTGTCCGTTCGCAACTGCTCAACCAGAAGATTTTCTACCCGCGCATCTTCGCGAATCCTCACGAATCTTGTTTTTCATTCGCGGAAGTTCGCGGGGCTTCACGGGTGAAGAGTTGTTTTTGGCTTTCACGCCCTGCCGGAGCAGATACATCGCGTGCTGGTCCAGAAATTCGCAGCATAGGAGTCATCGTGAACCTCGATTGGAATCTTTTTCTCGCGATCAACCAATTCGCGGGGCGCTCGCCGATTCTGGACGCGGCGGGCAAGTTTTTTGCCGAATACGCCGTCGTGCTTTTCGCGCTCTTGCTCGTCGCGCTGTGGTTTCTGCCCGCGGCGGTCGAACTGCGCCGCGCCCGCGAGCAACGCGTCGTCAACGCCGTGCTCGCGCTTGCCGGCGCGTGGCTGACCGCGCATGTCATCGGCGCGCTCTTTTATCGCGCGCGCCCATTTGTCGCGCACCGCGTGACCCAGTTGATCGCGCACCCGGCAGATGCGTCATTCCCGTCAGATCACACGACGCTCGCGTTCGCGCTCGTCCTTGCGCTGTGGCTCGTGCTCGATCGGACACGCTGGTGGTGGGTCGCGCTCGGCGCGCTGATCGGAGTGGCGCGCGTCTTTGTCGGCGTGCATTATCCGCTCGATGTGCTGGGCGGCGCGGCGATCGGCGCGCTGTGGGGCGCGCTCGCGCTCGTCGTCGCGCCGATGCTCGCACGCATCGAACTGCCGGTGCTGGATCGTCTGGCACAGTGGCGGCTGGCGTAGCGGAGCGTGAACACAATGCCACGATTTCTTGTCGCGATCCTGCTCACCGCCGCGCTCGCCGCGTGCGTCCCGCAGACAACAGTCCCACCGACCATTCCCGCGTCGCTCCCGGCAGTTAGCGCGACGCCGGCGCCGGCAACACTCACGCCGACGGCGACTGCGCTGACGGCAACCCCGTCGCCAATCTTCAGCCGCGTTTACGTGATCGTGATGGAAAACAAAGAGTACGGGCAGATCGTCGGCAGCGCCGACGCGCCGTACCTCAACCGTCTGATCGCGCAATACGGCGCGGCGACAAATTACACCGGCGTGGCGCATCCCTCCGAACCAAATTATTTCGCGCTCTTTGCCGGCTCGACGCAAGGCGCGACCAACGACGGCGTCTACAATCTGGACGGCGCGAATCTCGCCGATCAACTCGAGGCGAAAGGCAAAACCTGGCGCGTCTTTGCGGAGAACGTACCGACGAATTGTTTCACCGGCGAGGTTGGGGTGAATGGCGCGGACGGCGTCGGCTTTTACGCGCGCAAGCACAACCCGGCGATCAGTTTCACCAACATCAGCCGCGCGCCGGCGCGCTGCGCGAACATCACAGACTTGTCGCATTTCGATCCTGCCGCGGCGGATTATGCGCTGATCGTCCCGAATCTCTGTCACGATATGCACGATTGCTCGGTCGCCACCGGCGATGGGTTCCTCGAAAGTTTCGTCCCAAAGATTCTGAACAGCCGCGCGTGGCAGGGCGGCGGCGCGCTGTTCATCACCTGGGACGAAGGCACGACAAATATCGGCGGCGGCGGTCGCGTCCCGCTGCTCGTCATTTCGAGCCGCGGTGTCAAAGGGTTTCAGTCTGCGACCGCGCACAATCATTACTCGCTCGTCCGCACCATCGAAGAGGCGTGGGGATTGGGATGTCTGAACGAGTCCTGCCAGGCGAATACGCTCGCCGAATTCTTTCCGCGATGAAAAGTAAATTCAGCCCGCGTTGGAAAATTCTTCAGTTACCGATGACGGCGCTCGCGCTTTGTACGCTTGCCGCATGCGGCAGCCCTGCCGCGCCCACCGCGCCGGCCAATCCGTCTGTGCCGACGAGCGTTCCAGCCGCCGCGCTGACCGTGCGTCCAACCGCGGCGCCGTTGACCGGGCAACTCGTATTTGCCGCGCAGCGCGACGGGCGCTGGGATTTGTACGCGGCGAGTCCGCGCGGCGGCGACTGGCAGCCGCTGACGAACGACGGCGCGTCGCGCGCGCCGGCGCTGTCGCGCGACGGCGCGCAGATCGCGTTCGAGTCGCACCGCGACGGCAACTGGGAAATCTATACGATGCGCGCGGACGGCTCGCGCGTCGCGCGGCTCACGCGCGATGCCGCGTTCGACGGCGAGCCGGCGTGGTCGCCGGACGGCAAGCAAATCGCGTTCGCGTCTGCGCGTCAGACCGACTTGGATATCTGGGTGATGAACGCCGACGGAACGAATGTGCGCGATCTCACCGCGAAATCGCCGGCGGCGGATTTCGCGCCGGCATGGTCGCCGGATGGACAATGGATCGCGTTCACGAGTTGGCGCACGGGAACCGCGCAGATTTTTAGCGTCTCGCCGGACGGCACGCAGACGATCAACCTCAGCCAAAACAAATCCGACGATCAATCGCCGGCGTGGTCGCCGGACGGCAAGCAGCTCGCGTTCGTCTCCGACCGCGACGGGCAGCGCGCGATCTACGTCGCCGATTTTTCGGCGGCGGGTTTGCAGAACGCGCGGCGCATCACGTACGCCGGCTGGGACGATCGCCCGGCGTGGTCGCCGGACGGCAAATTCATCGTCTTCGTCTCCGCGCGTCCGACGCGTCAGCCGGCGTACATCGTCCCGGCGAGCGGCGGCACGCTTCGCGCGCTCGGCGATGGTTCGATGGAGATTCAATCGGTTGCCTGGACCAATTCGGCTGCGCCAATCACAGCGAACAATACTGCTACGCTGCCGGGATCGCCGCCGAAAGCGTTGAACACTTTTCCGCCCGCGCCCGCAGCGGCAGTCCTCGTACCGTTGAAAGACGTCTACCTCGCGCCGAGCTACGGGCAAATGAGTAATCAGGTCAGCGGCTCTTTCGAAGCGCTGCGCGCGCGGGTCAAGGTGGAAGCGGGCTGGGATTTTCTCGGCACGCTTTCGGATATGACGCGGCAATTGGTCGTCGGTCAATGCGGCGAAGGATGCGACGTGCTCAGCTGGCACAAATCCGGGCGGGCGGTGGACACGCGCCTTGAGGTCAATCGCGCTGGCGCGTCGATGATCGAGATCGTGCGCGAAGATCAACTAGGGGAAACGTACTGGCGGATTTATCTGCGCGCGGCGGTGCAGGATGGCACGCTCGGCAAGCCGCTGACGGAGCCGCCGTGGGATTGGACGCACCAGGCGCGCTGGCAGATCGCGCCGAATCAGGGCGGCGTCAAGAAACCGATTCCGACCGGGTACTATATCGATTTCACAGACCTGGCGCAGCAGTACGGCTGGCAGCGCATTTCGTCATACGATAGTCCCACTTTGAGTTGGAAGACGGACGCCACGGCGATGGAGTTTTGGCACTATCAGAAAACAGATGGCTTGGTCTGGTACGCCGCGCTGCGCGAGTTGTATTCGGAGCAGACGCTCGCGCAAGCGTTCGGTTGGAATGCCTTGCTGGCGCAAAAGCACGACGAGTATCTGTTGGCGCTCAAGGGTGTGCCCGCGCCGCCGAACGCGTGGCGGTGGGCGGCGCTGGGTCCGTAGAACCTGTGCGCTGAAAGGTTTGCGCAAAAGATTTTG
>JBBIJS010000132.1:0-7836 GCA_037445855.1 Chloroflexota bacterium
GGCTCGTCAAGGGCGTCGAGTTCTTGATGAAGAAAAACAAGATCGAAGTCGTCAAAGGCGAAGCGACGCTGACCGCGCGCGACCGCGTCGAGGTGAAACCGGACGGACGCGCGCTGACTGCGAAGAATATCATCATCGCTACCGGCGCGCGGCCCATTTCGATTCCCGGCTTGCCGATCGACGGCACAGACGTCATCACGAGCCGCGAAGCGCTCGCGCTGCGCGCGTTGCCGTCGCCGATCATCATCGTCGGCGCGGGACCGATCGGGATGGAATTTGCCTACCTGTACCGCGCGTACGGCGCGGACGTGACCGTCGTCGAAATGCTGCCGCACCTCCTGCCGCGCGAAGACGCCGAGGTCAGCGCGGTGATCGAAAAAGAAATGCAGAAATTCGGCGTCAAAATGCGGGTGAACACTAAGGTGGAAAGCGCACAGAAAATCGGCGACCAGGTGCGCCTGAAAGTTTCAAATGAAGGTAAGACCGAAGAGATCGACGCGCAAAAGGTGCTTGTCGCCATCTCGGTCAAGCCGAACAGCGAGAACCTGGGGCTGGAAGCGCTCGGCGTGAAGATGACGCGCGGCGCGATCGACGTGAACGACCAGATGCAGACGAGCGTGCCGGGCATTTACGCCATTGGCGACGTGACGATGAAACTGCCGCTGGCGCACGTCGCGTCCGCGCAGGGCGTGATCGCCGCGGAAGCCATCGCCGGCAAAGAGACGCGCCCACTCAATCTGAACAACGTGCCGCGCTGCACCTACTGCACGCCGCAGGTCGCGTCGCTCGGTTTGACGGAAGCGCAGGCGAAAGAAGCCGGGCGCGAGGTTCGCATCGGCAAATTCAATTTTCGCGCGAACGGCAAGGCGCTCGGAATCGACGAGTACGCGGGATTCGTCAAGCTGGTCGTAGACAAAAAGTACGGCGAGATTCTAGGCGCGCATCTCGTCGGTCCCGAAGTAACTGATCTCACCGGCGAACTCAGTCTCGCCAAGTCGATGGAACTAACGCCGGAAGAATTGGCGCACGCGGTGCACGCGCACCCCACGCTGACCGAAGTCATCGCCGAAGCCGCGCTCGATTCGATGGGGATGGCAATACATCAGTAGAAGTTGGATGGCAAAAGAGGGAGGCGCGGCTTGGAAATCGCAGGGCAGGATTACGCCGACCAAGCAAGTTATCTGGCGCGGATTGACGCGCTACGCAGAATGACCGGCGAGCAGCGGCTTGCGCTTGCATTCGAAATGTGGCAGACTGCCCGCGAAATCACGCGCGCCGGTATCCGCGCACAGTACCCGCGATTCTCGCCGGGCGAGGTTGAGCGCGAACTGGCGCGAAGGATTATGATTGCCAATGGAGCAGCAAGCATTATTGCTTCACACCGTTGAGATTCTTGAAACCCTGAAGCTTCCGTATATGGTCACCGGCTCATTCGCGGTAAATTTTTACGGCATCCCGCGGACGACGCACGATATTGATTTGGTGGTCCAGATTCGCTCCGCGGATGCCGATCGACTTGCCCATCAGTTCCCGACCGATTTCTACGCCGACGCGGAGATGATCCGCCAAGCCGTCGAGCAACAGTTCATGTTCAACATCATTGATCCAACATCAGGACTAAAAATTGATTTTTGGATCCTGAAGCGGGATGCCTATGACGCAGAAAGATTCCGTCGTCGCCGCGAGCAAGTGGTTCTCGGTCGCACGATCACAATGCCAAGTCCCGAAGACGTAATCCTCTCTAAACTACTTTGGTACAAGGAAGCGCAAACTGACAAACACCTTAACGACGCGCGCGGCGTCTGGGATTTGCAGAAAGCGACACTAGATCAAACCTATCTGCGGTTGTGGGCAGAAAGACTCTCAGTGATAAATTGGTTGGAGCAACTCGACAAACCGTGACAAACCAACGCATCGCTATCATCGGCGGCGGATTCGCGGGAATGACCGCCGCGTACGAACTGGGCAAAAAGGGCTACCAGACATTTCTGTTCGAGCGCGCGCCGGAACTCGGCGGGCTGGCGGGTACGTTCCCCATCGAAGGCACACGGCTGGAGCGCGGCTATCATCACTGGTTCACGAGCGATACGCACATCGTCGCGCAGATGGAAGAGTTGGGCTTGGGCGACCGCGTGCAGTGGATTCCGTCCAAGACCGGCTGGTTCTACGGCGGCAAGATTTGGAATTGGGTCACGCCGCTGGACGTGTTGAGTTTCAGCCCGCTGCCTTTCGTCGACCGGCTGCGGCTGGGACTGAGCGCGTTCTATCTGCAAAAAGCGCGGAACAAACTCGCCGCGTACGAGAAAATCACCGCCGCGGCGTGGCTGAGAAAATACGCGGGACAAAACGCGTGGGACAAGGCATGGGAGCCGATGTTCCGCGGCAAGTTCGGCGCGGAAGCGGAAAACATCCCGCTCGAGTGGCTCTGGTACAAAGCGGTGCTGCGGCTTGGCTCACGTAAGGGACTGACGAAGGAAGTCCTCGGCTACCCGCGCGGCTCGTTCCAGGTATTGATCGACGCGCTCGCGGGCGCGATCCGCAAACAGGGCGGCAAAATCTATCTGGGCGCAACCATCCAGCGCATCGTCGTCGAGAACGGCGTCGCGCGCGGCGTGCAATTCGCAGACGACGCGGGTTCGCAAGCGGCGAAACGCGAGCTCGTCGACGATCTATCGTACGCGCCATTCGATCGCATCATTTGTACCGCGCCGTCGTTCGCCACGCTCAAAATCGTTTCAGAGTTTCCCGCCGCTTACGTCGCCCAGATGAACGCGGCAAAATATATGGCGGCGGTGCTCGTCATCTTGAAACTTAAACAATCGCTGTCACCGATCTACTGGATGAACATCGCAGACCGGACGATTCCGTTCGTCGCGACGATCGAGCAGACCAACTTCATTTCGCCGGACGTGTACAACGGCAAACGCGTGCTGTACGTCTCGAACTATCTCGATCCGTCCAGTCCGTACTTCCAAATGTCGCGCGATGAACTCTTCAACGCGTACCTGCCGCATCTGCAAAAGATCGATCCGCAGTTTTCGCCGGACTGGGTTGAGGAGTTGTGGCATTTCAAGGAAGCCGCCGCGCAGCCGATCGTCCCGCTGAATTATTCGAAACAGATTCCGGACTATCGCACGCCGCTGCGGCAGCTCTATCTCGCGAACACGACGCAGATTTATCCGGAGGATCGCGGCACCAACTACTCGGTGCGGCTGGGACAAATCATCGCCGCGCGCGTGGATGAGGACGCGCGGAGCGGCGGTGCTTGATCCATCGGGGCAACTCGGGAGATGACACCATGAGCCAACTGGTCCAAAAGCGCATTCTGGTCGCGTCGAATGACCCGACCCTCTTCAAGTTGTTGAACTTGTTGCTGACGAGCGAAGGGTATCCGGTCGCGCAGGCAATCTCTGCCGCGGAAGCGTCCGAGAAATCGGCAGCGCTCAAGCCGCATATGGTCGTGATCGACGATTCGCTGCCGAGCACGGATTCCGCCGAACTCTGCCGCCGCTTGCGCCAGCGCATTGCCGCGCGCTATCAGGCGATCCTCGTCATCTCGTCCAAGTCCGATTTCAACGACAAGATCGCCGCGTTGCAAGCCGGCGCGGATGAGTATCTGACCAAACCGTTTGATTCCAAAGAGCTGGTGTACCGCGTCAAGAATCTTTTGGCGCACGTGGAAGCCCAGACCAACGCCGCGGAAGCCGCGCCGCCCGCGCGCGGTCACGTCATCGCTTTCTTCGGCACCAAGGGCGGCGTCGGCAAGACCACGTTAGCGGTCAACACCGCGCTCGCACTGCATCTCAAGTCCGGCGGACGTGTGCTGATCTTTGACGCGGATTTTTTCTTCGGCGATGTGGGCGTGCACCTGAACATGCCGCCGACGCGCAGTTTTAGCGACCTGATCCAACATATTGACGAACTGGAGGCGGAGTTGGTTGAGCAAGTGGTGCTGCGGCATTCCTCCGGAATGCGC
The DNA here is from genome assembly GCA_037445855.1 of Chloroflexota bacterium. Lineage (GTDB taxonomy): Bacteria > Chloroflexota > Anaerolineae > UBA4142 > UBA4142 > DAIDTM01. The sequence goes on from JBBIJS010000132.1 coordinate 3,977, forward strand.
GTGCTCCTCAGCCCGTTTCGACCGGAGCAAGCCGAGTTGATCACGCCCGAACACGTCAAACGGCTGCTGGCGTACCTTGCCGAAGTGTACGATTACGTCGTCGTCGATTGCTACGCCGCGTACGACGACCGCACCTTGTCAATCCTCGAGCGCGCGGATGAAATCATAGTGGTCGTCACGCCGGAAGTGGGACCGATCAAAAACACCAGCGTGTTTCTCGATATCGCCGGGAAGATGGGCTTGTCCCTCGACAAGGTTCACATCCTCCTGAACCGCGCCAACTCGGACGTCGGCATCGCCGTTCAGGAAATCGAGCGCAGCTTCAAACACCGCGTGGCATTCAGCATCGTGAGCGGCGGTCGCGCGGTGGTACTGAGCGTCAACCATGGTCAACCGCTCGCCCTCGCCAAGCCGGATCATCCGGTGTATCAAGAAATTTCCCGGCTCGCCGATTGGCTCATCAAGAATTCCCCAAAGAATTAATTTTATGTGTCATTGCGAGGAGCGTTTTTTTGCGACGAAGCAATCTCCAAATCTACCGCAGAGATTGCTTCGCCGCTTCGCGGCTCGCAATGACACGCAGAGAGGATAACGATAAATGAAACTCGCAATCACCGGCAAAGGCGGCGTCGGTAAGACCACGCTGACCAGTCTGATGGCATACGCCTACGCCGCGCGCGGCGATACCGTGATGGCAATCGATGCCGACCCGTCGCCGTGCCTGGGTCCCGCCCTGGGATTTCCGGCGGACCAGTTGAAAACGATCAGCCCCATCGCGGAGATGGAAGCGTTGATACTCGAACGTACCGGCGCGCAGAAAGGCACGTACGGCGGCTATTTCAAAATCAATCCGCGCACGGATGATATTCCGGACAAATACTCGGCGCTGCACCGCGGCATCCGCCTGCTGGAACTGGGCGCGGTCGAGCTGGGGCACGATGGCTGCATCTGTCCCGAAAGCGTGCTGCTCAAATCGCTGGTCAGCCACATTCTGTTGTACCGGAACGAAGTCGTGCTGCTGGATATGTACGCCGGCGTCGAGCACCTCACCCGCGCGACGACGGACGCGGTGGACCTGCTGCTGATCGTCGCGGAGCCGACCGCGCGCGCGCTCGGCACCGCCGCGCAGATTCGCGATCTCGCCGGCGGATTGAAGTTGCAGCGCGTCTATCTCGTCGGCAGCAAGGTCGAGAATCAAGCCGATCGCGATTTCATCGCACAAAATTCGCCGGCGCTGCCGGTGATCGGCTACATCTCCGCGGATCCCGCCGTGCGTGAAGCCGACCGCACCGGCAAGCCGATTTACGATCTATCGCCCCGGCTCGCCGCTGAAACCGCCGAGCTCGTCGCGGCGCTGGATCGCGTGATGGAAAAGGCATGAGCCGCGCAAGTCCAAGGGCGACAGCATAGCGCGGCGTAGCCGCAACCAAATTCTTCCCCGCGAATCTTCGCGAATCAACGCGAAAAAAGAAAAGATTAGCGAAGATTCGCGGGCAAAGAATCTTTGGTTGTGATAGTTTCGGTAGAGGAATACCAAAAGCAAATGCGCGCCGGGTAATTTACCCGGCGCGCATTTATTTAGCGTGATGCCGAAAGGCAACTTTCTGCCATGCCGCGCGTCAGTGATCCGCCAGCCGCAATGCCAAGCGCGAGTTGCGCTGCGCGACCTTGTTGTTCCGCACCGCAATACTGATCGCTTTCGGCGCGCCGACGAGAACGACGATCTGCTTGGCGCGCGTGACGCCGGTGTAGAGCAAGTTGCGCTGCAAAAGAAGGAAGTGCTGCGTGAGAATCGGAATGACCACCGCGCGGTACTCGCTCCCCTGCGACTTGTGGACGCTCATCGCGAACGCGTGCACCAACTCGTCCGCTTCGCTGAACTCGTAATCGACGCGCGTTCCGTCGAAATCGATACTGAGCAGTTGCTCCTCCGCGTCAAGCGCGACGACGCGTCCCAGGTCGCCGTTAAAAACCTGCTTCTGGTAATTGTTGCGCGTCTGCAAGACCTTGTCGCCAATACGAAAGACGCGGCTGCCGTGCCGCCATTCGCGCTTGCCTTCCTCCGCCGGGTTCAGCGCGTCTTGCAGCGCGCGGTTCAACTCGCCCACGCCGGCTTCGCCGCGGTGCATCGGGCTGAGCACCTGGATGTCGTCGATGGAATCCAAGCCGAACTTGCGCGGGATGCGATGCTTGACCAGATCGACAACGCGCAGCGCGGCTTGCGCCGGCTCGCTCTCGGCGAAAAGAAAAAAGTCCTGCGCCGTTCGCGCGAACAGCGGCATCTGCCCGTTGTTGATGCGGTGCGCGTTCTCGATAATCAAGCTGTTTTCCGATTGCCGAAAGATCACGTCGAGCGCGACGACCGGCACAAATTTCGACGCGATCAAATCCTTGAGCACATTCCCCGCGCCGACCGACGGCAGTTGGTCCGGGTCGCCGATGAACAGGACCTGGCTGGTGATGTCGATGGCTTTCATGAGCGCGTTCATCAGCAACAGATCGATCATCGACAACTCGTCGACGATGATGAGGTCGGCGTCGAGTGGATTCTCGCGGTCGCGCGCGAACTTTTTGCCCTCGAACGGCTTGAATTCGAGCAGCCGGTGCAGCGTTTGCGCCGGCTCGCCGGTCGCTTCGCTCAAGCGCTTCGCCGCGCGCCCGGTTGGCGCGGCAAGTTTGAACGTGCGCTGCTTGGCTTTCAGCAGCTGAATCAGCGCGCGCACGCTCGTCGTCTTGCCGGTGCCGGGTCCGCCGGTGAGAATCGACACCTTCGACGTGAGCGCGGTCTGGACGGCTTGCTGCTGCTTTTCGGTCAGCGCGATCTTGTTCTTCGTTGCGATCCACTCGAACGCCGCGCGCCATTCGGTCGCGCGGAATTCCGCCAGCCGGCTCTGCGGGCTGGCAAAGATTTGCTTCAGTCGATTGGCGACGCCGATCTCGGCGTAGTAGAACGGCGCGAGGTAAATCGCCTCGTCCTCGACCATCAGCTCTTCCGCCTTCGTCAGCCGCGCAATCGCCTCCTCCACCAACTGCGCCGGCGCGCCGAGCGCCTCGATCGAATCGCGCATCAGATCGTCGCGCCGCGCGAAGACGTGCCCATCGTCGCTGAACTTGCCGAGCACGTAGCGCACGCCGGCTTCGATGCGCGCGGGATCGTCCTCCTTGATGCCCATCGCGCGTGCGATTTTGTCAGCGGTGAGAAAGCCGATGCCGTAAATATCGCGCGCCAAGCGGTATGGCTCGTGCTGAACGACGTGCAGCGCTCCGTCGCCGTACTGCTTGTAGATTTTCACCGCGAGCGACGCGCTGACGCCGTGGCTCTGCAGGAACAGCATCACTTCCTTGATCTGTTTCTGCTCCTGCCAGCCGCGCGCGATGATCTCGATGCGCTTGCGTCCAACGCCATCGACCTGGCTCAGGCGACCGATATCGTTTTCGATCACGTCCAGCGTGGCGAGTCCGAAATGTTTGACGATGCGCTCGGCGGTCACTGGACCGATGCCCTTGATGAGTCCGGAGCCGAGATACTTTTTCAATCCTTCAATCGTCGCGGGCAGTTGCTGCGAAAAGCGTTTGATCTCGAGTTGGCGACCGTGCTGTGGGTGGTTCTGCCACACGCCTTCGAGCATGAGCGATTCGCCGACGCTCGCGCCCATCAGGTTGCCGACGACCGTAACGACGTTTTGTTTGCCTTCGGGCAGAAAGCGCGCGACGGTATAGCCGTTCTCTTCGTTGTAGAACGTGATGCGCTCGATCGTGCCGCGCAGCGAGTCCAGTGGAATGTTCGGTGAGTTCACGCGTCGGATTATAGCGCAGATGGCGCGGGGGGACAAACGCTATCGCTTGACCGGCGGTTGAAA
>JBBIJS010000133.1:0-7819 GCA_037445855.1 Chloroflexota bacterium
CGCCGCGCTAGAGAGCGCTGGCTCCTCGCCCAAATCTGTGATGTACTGTGTCTACAATAATTCTCTCCATCCCGGTATACACATGCATCTGCCCGCCGTGTGCGTAGCCAACCAGCGCGATATTCCACGCGCGCGCGAGTTGAACCGCCAGGTGCGTTGGCGATGTGCGCGAGACGACGATGGGCACTTGCATCTTTGCCGCTTTGGTAATCATCTCGGACGAAATGCGCCCGGTCGACACCAAGACGCAGTCGCGCGTGCGGATGCGGCGCATTAGGCAATCGCCGCGCAGCTTGTCGAGCGTGTTGTGCCGTCCCACATCTTCCGCCAGCGCGACGAGCTGGTCACCGTCACCCAGCGCAGAGGTGTGCACGCCGCGGCACTCGCGGTAGAGTTTTGCGTTGGTATTCAATTCGTGCATCAACGCGAAAATCTCCGCCGCGCGAGCCGTGCGCGTGGAATCGAGCGGCGTCTGCTCGCGCGAAAGATCGTCGAACGTCACGCCGCCGCCGCAGCCGCTCGTCAGAACGCGATGCGGCGGCAAATGAAAGTCGGCGCGCGTCAACCGCACCTCGATCGAGCCGACGCCTTCTTCGCAAACCGCCATCGCGCGCGTCTCATCGATGCCCAGCGCAGGAATGTACCAGTACGCGCGGTCAGCCGCTTCATTGACGCGGATCGAGGCGATCTCTTCCAGACCCGCGATGAGATTCTCGGACGCGAGGAAACCGAGCGCAAGGTGATGCAGGTTCCGCGAAGTCGCCATAAACGTCACGACTTCGACGCCGTTGACGAACATCGTCCAGCGGCTTTCGCCGATCACCATGCCTTGCACCGGCTCCGCGTTAGTCTCGGTTACGCGATAGTAAAGCGTCTGCGCTTTTTCTTCGAACATCGTCACTCTGGCTCGACCAACCGACTTGCGATTTCCAAATCTTCCGGCGTATTCGCGTTGAAGAACGATAGATGCTGTGGGTCGAAGCGGTCGATTTCTTCCGGCTCCACGACGCGCACGCGCACCAAGTTCAAAAAGCCGATCATCCGCAAATCGTCGCCGCGCAGTTGCGTCTCTATCGCCGGCAGGCAATTCTTGGAATACACCGCGTGCAGCGGATGCAAATCAATTTCTTTAGCGATCGGTCTTGCGCCACGGCGCGGCGCTAGATCGCCGGCGGACTCGGCGCCACGCGACGAACGCGGCGTCCTGCCCGAACGGTCGTGCGCGCGCGGAATGACAACATCGTACAGCGGCGCGAGCGAAATCAAATGGCGCAACAGCGCGCCGTTGAGAAACGGCATATCGCAGGCGACGGCGAGCGCATACGGTTCGCGCGCGACTTGCAAGCCGGAGAAGATGCCACCGAGCGAACCCTTGCCGGGATATACGTCGCCGACGACGCGCTGCCCGAACTGCGCGTACGCGTCCGCGTCGTTCGCGACGATAATCACGTCGGCGCATAGCGGCTGCACGCGCGCGATCACGCGCGCAATCAGCGGCGCACCGTTGAAATCGATGAACGCCTTGGCGCGTCCCATCCGTCGGCTTGCGCCGCCTGCCAGAATCACTGCGCTGACGCGCGGAAAAGAATCGTCAGTCATTGATCTATGATCGGACGGAAGACCAGCTCTTTCGTCTTCCGTCCTTCGCTATCAATTCAACGAAAACGTGCCTTGATCGCGAATCTCATCGCTCTTTTCCGAAACGAGGCGCAATAATTCGAGTTCGCGTTCCAGAATTGCCGCCTCGCGCTGCAAACGCTGGATCGTCGTCGCGGTGGCGAGCAGCGTCTGCTTGTCCAACAGACTGATCGGCAAGCTCGCGGCAATCGCGTACGAGAGCACGGTGGGATCCTTCGCCAGTTGCAGGTCGGCTTTTGCCGCGTCGTCGTCCGCCTCGGTGATCGTGCGCAGCGCGTTGGCATAGCTTTGAAACAACTGCGCGACGCGGCGCGCCACGCGTTCGGCTTTTTTCAAATCGACATTCTCATCGGACAAGAGCTGGATACTGCCGGTCAGGTACGCGCGTTCGGCTGATCGCTCCAGCAGCTCAAAGCGGGTAATACCGGCGACAATGATATTCATCCGCCCGTCCGCCAGCCGCGCCACGTCGACGATGCGCGCGACCGTGCCAATCGCGTGCGTCGTCGCCGGCGCGCCGACCTCAGCGCCTGCCTGGATCAGCAAAATGCCGAACGCCAAATCTTCCGCCAGACAGCGCTCGATCATCTCGCGATAGCGCGGCTCGAAGATCTGGAGCGCCTGCCGCGCCTGCGGAAACAAAACCGTGTTCAATGGAAACAGCGGCAGCTCCCGTTCGAGGATCTTCACTCCGTAGGTCCTGGCGTCCACGCCGCGCGTTCACGCATCGATTTGAAATTCGCGCGAAACAGATCCAACTGCCCGCGCGCTTGATCATCTTCCACTTCGTTCTGCACCACGGCGCAAATTTCCAATCCGAGCGCGGCGTAGAGTTCCGCCAGCCGCCGCGCGTGCTCGGCGTAAAGGGGCGCGAGCCGGGCTTTTGCCGCGTCCGAGAGGCGCGGCTCGCGCTGCATCATCTCGACGCTGCGCGCGCGGACATGTTCCGCCGTCTCCGCCATACCCTGAATTTTCTCAAGCAATCGTTGCGCCCCACGCGCGTCCATAGAATCTCCTCACACACGAAAAGTGGGAACGCACTCCTGCGTCCCCACGCTATTCCGGCTCGCGACTCGCGCGTGCGTTATTTCTTGTGCGCTGACAGGTACGTGACGGCATCGCCCACCGTCGTAATCTTTTGCGCCTCATCGTCGGAAATCTCGCCGCCAAATTTTTCTTCAAACTCCATAATTAATTCGACGAGATCGAGCGAATCGGCTTCCAGGTCTTCGCGAAAGCGCGCCTGCGGCGTCACTTTGCTTCCGTCCACGCCCAACTTGTCGATGATGATCGCCTTGACTTGATCGAAAACTGCGGTGTCGCTCATTGGAATGCCCCCTTTGGAATTTGAAATACGGAGATGGATTAGATCACGGACTGCCCAGAGTATACGCAGAAACGCGCCGTGCGTCAACCGGCTAACTATGCTATAATGGCTGCATCCATTGAAACCCCGCGCCACGCGAAAAGTTACGGCGGCGCGCGAAGGACCTATGCCGGACGACACCCCGCATCGCAATCGCAAACTCGAACACCTGCGCATCAACTTGAACGAAGACGTCCAGTCTCGCGAGACGACCAATGGACTGGAGCGCTATCGCTTCATCCATCAGGCGCTGCCCAATTTGAATTTGGCAGAGATCGATCTCGCGACAACCTTTTTCAAGAAACGATTGAGCGCGCCGTTGCTGATCTCGTCGATGACGGGCGGCGCGGACGAAGCCGCCCGCATCAACCAGACGCTGGCTGCCGCCGCGCAGTCGACCGGCATCGCGATGGGACTCGGCTCACAGCGCGCGGCAATCGAAGATGAGTCGCTGGCGTACTCGTACCAAGTGCGCCGCGTCGCCCCAGACATTCTGCTCTTCGCCAACCTCGGCGCGGTTCAGCTCAACGACACCTACACCATCGATCAATGCCGCCGCGCGGTCGAAATGCTTGAGGCGGACGCGCTCATCCTGCACCTGAACGCGATTCAGGAAGCCGTGCAAGCCGGCGGCAACACGAATTGGAGAGACCTGCTGACGAAAATCGAACAAGTCTGCCGCGCGCTGGCAGTGCCGGTGATCGGCAAGGAAGTTGGATTTGGAATCTCCGAGGACGCCGCGCGGCAACTCGCGAGCGCCGGCGTCGCGGCAATCGATGTTGCCGGCGCGGGCGGCACGTCGTGGGCGGCGGTCGAAGCGCTGCGCGCGCCCAGCGCGCCCTTGCGCAGTCTCGCGGCAGCGTTTTGGGATTGGGGGATTCCGACCGCGCAGAGTCTGCAAGACGCGCGGCGCGGCGCGCCCGACCTGCCGCTGATCGCGAGCGGCGGCATCCGCGACGGCGTCGAAGCGGCAAAGTGTATCGCGCTCGGCGCGCGTCTCGTTGGCTACGCCTCGCCGATGCTGAAACTCGCGGACATCGGCGTCGAGGCAACCATCGAAGGAATCCGCTTGCTCGAAGCGGAATTGCGCACCGCCATGTTCGGCATCGGCGCGGCAAATCTCGACGCGCTGCGGAAGACAACAAATCTGGAAAAAATCTAATGGATGACTATCTCGCGGCACTCGAAGCAGAATTGCGCGCGCGCGTCGCTTCACCCGACCCGGTGTACGATGCGTACTATGGAATGTTCCGCTACCACCTGGGCTGGACCGACACGCACTTTGCGCCGGTCGAGACCAACTCCGGCAAACGCATTCGCCCGCTGCTCTGTTTGGTCAGCAGCGAAGCCGTCGGCGGCGAGTGGCGTCCCGCGCTCCCCGTCGCCGCCGCAATCGAACTGGCGCACAATTTCTCGCTGATCCACGACGACATCGAAGACCAGAGCGAAGCGCGCCGCGGACGCGCGGCGGTCTGGAACGTCTGGGGCTTGGCGCAGGGACTGAACGCCGGCGACGGCATGTTCGTGCTCGCGCGGCTCGCGCTAGACCGATTGCGCGGCTTCCCCATCGAAAAGTGCGCCGCGATCAGCGCCGTCTTCGATCAAGCCACGCTGGCGCTATGCCAGGGACAATTCCTCGATCTCGGTTTTGAAGCGCGGCTGGATGTCTCCGCCGACGAATATCTGCAAATGATTCGCGGTAAAACCGGCGCGTTGATTTCCGCCGCGACGCGTATGGGCGCGATGCTCGCGACCAACGACGCAGCCATCATCCAGGCGTTCACGCGCTTCGGCGAGAACATCGGGTTGGCGTTTCAAATCACGGACGACATTCTCGGCATCTGGGGCGATCCGTCCGTCACCGGCAAGTCCGCCGCGACCGACATCTTGTCGAAAAAGAAGACGCTGCCCGCGCTGCTGGGTCTGAATCATCCCCAGTCCGGCGCGGCGCTGCGCGAGATTTACCGCGCGCCGCGGCTGGAGCAAGCGCACGTCGCGCGCGTGCTGGACCTGCTGGACGCCGCGGGCGTGCGCGCGGAGACGCAGCGCCGCGCCGACGACTTGCGCATCGCCGCGCACGCCGCGCTCGACGCGACGGGAATAAAAAATCGCGCGATGGAGCATCTGCGCGAGATGGCGGAAGCGATGACGCGGCGGGTACGGTAGGAGCCGGGCGTCAGTATCCAGTATTCAGTTTCCAGTATTCAGTCGTCAGGCGTCAGATACCGGGCTACGGGTCAGGCAACAATCTCCAGAACACCTCGTTCGACAACAATCTCCCGCGCGGCGTGAGGCGCACGCGCTCCGCGGACGATTCCACCAATCCCAGGTCACTCACCTCACGCAATTGCGCCGCGTACTTTTTCCGCGCGTCCTCGCCGTACCGTGCAGCCAGCGCGTCAAACGCGATTCCCTCGTTCAACCGCAAGCCCAGAATCATCGTTTCTGCCATTTCCAATTCACGGCTGATTGACTCGCGCCCCGCGACCGCGCTCTCGCCGCGTTCAACGCGCTGGAGGTACTCCAGCGGCGACAGCACATTCCAATAGCGCTCGCCGCCGAAACACGAATGTGCGCCCGCGCCGAATCCGAGGTACGGCTCGTTGCGCCAGTAGGTGAGGTTGTGTCTTGATTGAAGGGGCGGGGCATTCGCCGCAACAGGTTTGTTGGCAATCCGGTCTGGCATATACCCATCAACCGGTGCAAGCGCGCGGCTTGGCGAATGCCTCGCCCCTACTCGCCGCGCCCAATTCGAAATCTCGTACTGCGCGTACCCCGCCGCGTCCAGCATCTCTTCTGCCAGTTCGTACATATCCGCCGCGAGATCATCGTCGGGCGCGGGGTACTTGCCCCGCGCGATTTGGTGCTCCAACCCGGTTCCCTCTTCGACCTTGAGTGCGTAGAGCGATAAATGCTCCGGCGCGAGCGCAACCGCGCGCTGCAACGTCGCGCGCCAATCGTCGAGCGTTTGCAGCGGCAAGCCGTAGATGAAATCGAGATTGATGTTGTCGAACCCCGCGCCGCGCGCCTGCGCGTACGTTTCCAGCGCGTCCGCGACCGAATGCCCGCGGTTCAAGCGCCGCAGCACCGCGTCGTCGAACGCCTGCACGCCGAGACTCACGCGGTTGACGCCGAGCGAACGCAGCGCGCGCAACTGGTCCGCATCGACCGTGCCGGGATTCGCTTCGAGCGTAATCTCCGCGTCCGCCGCCAGCGCGAACGCGTCCGTGCCGGCGCGCAAGATTTTTTCGATGTGCGCGGCGGGGACCAGGGACGGCGTACCGCCGCCGAAGAAGATTGTTTTCGCGCGTAGGGGCGCGGCGTGCCGCGCCCCTACAACCGCGATTTCCCGCGCCACCGCATCCGCGTACGGTTGCATCACGCGCGCCAGATTGGCATACGCGTTGAAATCGCAATACGTGCATTTGATTTTGCAAAAGGGAACGAAGACAAACAGCGCGACGCTCTCGGCGGCGCGCGCCAGCAAATCAGCCGCCGCGCCCATCGCCCATCAAATTCGACAGCCAACCGGTCACGCCGCTGCGTGGTTTCTCGCCGCGGACGTTGCCGTTCCGTCCGTTGACCACGACGGAGTACCAGACCTTTTCGTACCGGAAACGCGCGACCCACAGCGGCACTAAGACCAGTTTGTACGATTCGAACACCAGCCCCAACGCGCTCAATCTCAAGTCCCCGAACGATTCGCCGGTGTCGGCTTGGACTTGGGGACGCATTTTCGCGAGGATGCGCGAGCGCGCCACCAGCGACGCGTCGCTCACGGAGATTTGGTACGTCTCCGCCGGCCAATCGACGAGATAACGCGCATCGTACGGCTGCATGGCAGCGAGGGGAAATTCGTTGACTTCATCCGCCGCCATGCTGCTCAGCGTATGGCTGGCGGCGACCAGCATATTTTTTTCGTCGACCACCGCGCTCCCCGCGAACGTCTCTTCCGGCGCGTTCTTTTCGATAGAGCGATTCCCAGTGATCTCGCCGCCGACATCGAATGCCCACGCCGGCAGATACGCGCCGGTGGGCAACGCGTTGACCGCCAGGACTTTGAAACCCTGGGAACGGTACCACGCCAGCACCGCTTGTTGCGCCTGGTCTTGGGTAACCGAGAATGGGACGATGCCTTCGGGCGGCAGCAGTTCGCGCGTCTCGGTTTGCTCGATGACGTACGGCGACGCGCAGTACGGGCACACGGTGGAAAGCGTTTGCGGCGGCAGCACGAACGATGCGCCGCAGCCCTGGCACTTGAGCGCTTGCGTCGCGACCGGCGTCGAATGTCCTTTCGCGGTTGCGAGCGCGATCATGAAATCCTGGTCTTCCGCCAGCGCGCCCTGATCCAGCGCCGCGAGAATCGATTGCGTGTTCCCGCAATACGCGCACGTGAGCGCGTTGCCGTCGCCGGAGAATTCCATTTTGCCGCCGCATTTCGGACAAACAAAGCGGCGCGCCGGCGCGGGTTGCGGCGACGCGGACGCGGGCGGCGCGGGCATTCGGTCGGGATCGACGATGTCTGCCGGTTTGAGATCGCCATTGAGAATGGCGAGCGCGCGGCGCGCATCGGGGTCCATCGGATTACGCGCCAGCACCTCGTCCAGGCAATTGCGCTTTTCCTTCGGGTCGTCGCTGATCTCCGCGAGGTAGCGCCACGCTTCGACCTTCTGCGCTTCCTCCGCGTCCGGCGAGCGCAACACCCACTCCAGGTAAAAACGCGCTTCTTGTTTCGAGTCGCCCTTCGCGGCGGCAATCCCGCGTATGAGCAGATCGTGCGTACTATCGGACATGGATTTCGGTTTCCTTACCCTC
>JBBIJS010000134.1:0-5133 GCA_037445855.1 Chloroflexota bacterium
CTAGTCATCCGGGAGAAAGGTATGCTCGCTGTTTTGCGTCAGCGTAATTTTAGCCTGCTTTGGTTTGGGCAACTCATCTCGACCATCGGCGACTGGTTGCTTTTCATTGCCCTGCCGTTCTACACCTACAGTCTCACTGGCTCGGCGCTGGCAACCGGCGCGATGTTTATGGCATCGACCTTGCCGCGCTTGCTGTTTGGCTCGGTGGCGGGCGTGTTCGTGGACCGCTGGGATCGCAAAAAGACGATGATCGTGGCTGATGCGTTGCGGGCAGTCATTGTTCTCTTGCTTCTGTTTGTGCGTTCACCGGAATGGCTGTGGTTGATCTATGTATCGTCGTTTGCAGAGTCGACGGTTTCCCAGTTCTTTGTCCCGGCAAAGACCGCGATCATTCCGCGCCTGGTCAGCAAGGAAGATTTGTTGACGGCTAACTCGTTGAACGCGTTTAGCGATGCGATCACCCGGCTGATGGGGTCGGCATTGGGCGGCGTGCTGATGAGTTGGCTGGGTTTGCAGAGTGTGGTGCTGATGGACTCGGCATCGTTTGTGGTCTCCGGCATCCTGATCGTTTTGATCGCCTTGCCCGCGCCCATTACCCTGTCCCCGTTTCCTCTGCCCAAGCCAGCTAACACTCAATGGCTCGCGGTGTGGAAGGAGTGGCTGGATGGGCTTCGTCTGGTCAAGCAGCAGCGACTCGTCGCAAGTCTCTTCATCGTGATGGGAATAGTCTTCCTCGGCGACAGCATGATCTCCGTATTGATCGTCCCCTGGGTCAAAGGAATCATGGGAGGCGACGCGCTGGTACTGAGCTGGTTATTGATGGCGCATGGTATCGGTGGGCTGACCGGCGGGTTGATCCTCGGACAATTTGCCAAGTCCGTTTCGCCGCACCGTCTCATTCCATTGGGACTGGGAATAACCGGCATCATTACGATGATCATTCCCAATGTGCCGCTCCTTCTGGTGGCGCTGCCGCTTATGCTCATGGTCGGGATTGTGATTATGGCTTGGTCGGTCGGCGCTGAAACTTTGCTTCAAATGAATGTCGAGGACGAATACCGCGGGCGAATCTTTGGCACGCTCGGGACGACGATGGCATTGATGAGTCTGATCGGGATGGGACTGGCTGGCGCGTTGTCCGATCTTCTCGGCGTGGTGATCATCATGGAAATTGCCGGAGGATTGTATTTCGTTTCGGGAGTCGTTGCTTGGCTCATGCTTCAGTCGCCCGTTCATTCTCCGGCGCTTCAGGTTCAAGACAGCTAACGCGGTTGACCACCAGGAACTAAAAATGCCGGCGACAAGTGCGCCGGTATTTTTAGTTGATCGGTCGGGAAACTATATGTCAATTCCCGGCATTGGAAACTTGGTCGCAAATTGGGTCACCGCCGCGTGTACTTTTGTGCGCAGCGCGGCGTCGTCCATGTGAGTGACAATATCCGCGATCCAATCCGCGACCTGGCGCATTTCGTTCTCGCGCATCCCGCGCGTGGTCAATGCCGGCGTGCCGAGACGAATGCCGCTCGTGACGTTCGGTGACTGTGGATCGAACGGAATCAGATTCTTGTTGCACGTGATGCTGACGGCTTGCAGCGCGTTCGCCGCGTCCTTGCCGCTGACTTTTTGCCCGCTTAGGTCGACGAGGAGCAGGTGGTTGTCGGTTCCGCCGGAGACGAGACGAATGCCGCGCGCGTGCAGTTGTTCGCCGAGCGCGTGCGCGTTCGCGACGATCTGCTTGGCGTAATCGACGAACGCGGGCTGCAGCGCTTCTTGCAACGCCACCGCCTTGCCGGCGATGACGTGCTCTAGCGGTCCGCCCTGCGTCCCCGGGAAGATCGCCTTGTCGATCGCCTTGCCAAATTCCTCGGTCGCTAAGATCATGCCGCCGCGCGGACCGCGCAGTGTCTTGTGCGTCGTCGTTGTCACCACGTCCGCCACCGCGACCGGGTCGGGATGAATTTTGCCGGCGACCAGCCCGGCGATGTGCGCCATATCGACCATAAACAGCGCGCCCACCGATTTGGCAATCTCACGCATCCGCGCGAAATCGATCTGGCGCGGGTACGCGGTGGCGCCGGCGACGATCAACTTGGGGCGGTGCGTCTGCGCCAGCCGCGCGATGTCGTCGTAATCGAGCGTCTCGGTTTCCTGGTTGACGCCGTAGCCGATGAATTTGTAGAGTTGACCGGACAGGTTGACGCTCGCGCCGTGCGTCAAATGCCCGCCCTGCGCGAGACTCATCGCCAGCACGGTATCGCCTGGCTGGATCAGCGCGACGTACGCGCCGAGGTTCGCCTGCGAGCCGGAATGCGGCTGCACGTTCGCGTGCGGCGCGCCGAATAATTTCTTGGCGCGTTCGATCGCGAGCGCTTCCGCCTGATCGACAAATTCGCAGCCGTTGTAATAGCGTTTGCCGGGATACCCCTCGGCGTACTTGTTGGTGAGAACGGAACCGACCGCCTGCAGGACGGCGCTGCTCGTATAATTCTCTGAGGCGATAAGTTCCAAGCCCTCCTTCTGCCGCCGCCGCTCACGCTCGATGATCGCGGCAATTTCCGGATCGACTTGCTCGATGGTTCGAGTTACAACCCGAGTACTCATTGCACAATCTCCTTCGCTGTTTAGCGCGCGTCTTGGCGCGCGCCCGGTGAGAGTATAGCACACGCGATGGGTTGTGACAAATTGTAGCGCCATTTCTTTCAGGATGCGCCGCGAAATGACGAGCTCCTGTGGTATAATCCAGCTGATGACGATACTTGCGGAGCACGCGCGTGAATTCGGGGTCGATCTTACGTCCGCGCAACTTGACGCGTTCGAGATGTATTATCGCGCGCTGGTCGAGTGGAATGCGCGTTTCAATCTTACGACGATCATCGAGCGCGATCAGGTTATCATCAAGCATTTCCTCGACTCGCTGTCGGTTGCGCCGACGCTTCCGTCAAGCGCCGCGTCGATCATCGATATTGGCAGTGGCGCGGGTTTTCCCGGCTTGCCGCTCAAGATCGCTCTGCCTCCATTGCGCGTCACGGTGATGGATTCGACCGGCAAGAAAGTCGTATTCCTCAAGCACGTCATCGCCGCGTTGAACCTGCGTGAGATCACCGCGCTGCACGCGCGCGCCGAAGAGTTGGCGCGTCAGCCGGCGCAGCGCGAAAAATACGATGCCGCGGTCGCGCGCGCGGTCGGTGGCTTGACGACGTTATTGGAATACGCGTTGCCGTTCGTACGCGTGGGCGGCGTGTTCGTCGCGCAAAAGGGCGTGGAAGTGGACGAGGAAGTGCGCCACGCCGCGCGCGCCATCAAGGAATTGGGCGGACGATTGC
The DNA here is from genome assembly GCA_037445855.1 of Chloroflexota bacterium. Classification (GTDB taxonomy): domain Bacteria; phylum Chloroflexota; class Anaerolineae; order UBA4142; family UBA4142; genus DAIDTM01. The sequence continues at coordinate 3,324 of JBBIJS010000134.1, forward strand.
GCGAGGTGGTATCAGTGCAACTACCCGGCTTGGAGCCGCGGCATCTAATCGTCGTGGAGAAAATCGCGGCAACCCCTATCATTTATCCGCGCGGCGGCGGTGCGCCAAAGCTGAAACCGATTGTGTAGGGGCGCGGCATTCGCCAAATCACGCCGCGGTTTGCGTAGGGGCGAGGCATTCGCCAAACCCGGCTCGTGTGCAAACGTGCTTGGTATAAACCGACCAAGCCGGCGGCGCAATCAAGATTTGGCGAATGCCTCGCCCCTACGTCATTGCGCCAAATCGAATGGGCGGGATGACCCCGCCCCTACGTGATCGCCCCGTCGCACACCTGCAACACGCGTGCGCGTTCGAGGAATTCAGGCGTGAAATCTTGCAAATCGGTCGCGGTGATGAGCGCCTGCGGCGCGTCGATGACGGTTTGCGCGAGCGCGGCGCGGCGCGCCGCGTCAAGCTCGGACATCACGTCGTCAAGTAACAGGAGGGGGTCTTCGCCGGTTTCTTTTTTCATCAACGCGACCTCGGCGAGTTTTAGCGACAGCGCGATCGTCCGTCCTTGTCCGCGCGAAGCGTACGTGATCGCGTCAATCGGATCGGGCGCGGCGCCGTGATTCCGCTGGATGAAAAAGCGTACGTCGTCACGGTGTGGTCCCACGAGCGTCAGCGCCGCGCCCAGTTCGCGCGGGCGCAACGCTTCCAGTTGCTTCTCAAATTTCCCGGCGACTCCGGTTGCGCGAGTTCCTTCGGTTGCCGCCAGCGCGGGCGTATCGAGCGCGACGCTCGGCTGATAGACCAACCGCAATGCTTCGCGGCTATCGGTCAGGTGCGGGTGAATGTCGGCAATCAGTTGATTGTAGCGTTCGATCGTTTCCGCGCGGCGTACGATCAAGTAGGTGCCTTCATCGATCAATTGCCGGTCCCAGATGGCGAGTTCGGATGGATTGTAGGCGCGCTCGCGAAAATCGCGCAGCAGACTGTTCCGCTGTTCCACGACCTGATTATACTTTGAGAGCGCGCGCCCGTAGCGCGGATCGATCTGCGAAAGCGTGTTGTCGAGATAGCGGCGGCGCGCGCCGGGCGAGCCGAACACCAGGTCGAGGTCTTCAGGCAAAAAGAGGACCGCGTTCAATTCGCCGAACAAGTCCAGGGTGCGTTTACCGACGCCATTCACTTTGATGCGTTTGCTGACGCGCGCGTTGGCTTTCCGCGCCTCTTCAACCGCGCCGCGAGTCGTCTCCTCCGCGGCTTGCACCAACACGATTTCCAACTGCGTCCGCGTGTCGTTGCGCTTGGCGACCTCGGTCTCGACGCGCGCGAACGGGATCGGCTCCGCGCTTGCGCCCCAGCGGATCAATTCGCGTTCCGCGCCGGCGTGCGGCGAATGAGCGGTCGCCAGATAAAAAATCGCCTCGAGCAGACTCGTCTTGCCGCACGCGTTGTTGCCCTGCAAGAGCGTCACGCCCGGCGCGAGGTCGAGTTCGAGATGCGCGTAGTTGCGAAAGTTGGTGAGCGCGAGACGGGTGAGATGCATGGATAAACCTCGGGTGACCGCGTCCTATTGGAAGTTGATTCTATTGTAACAGCAAACAAGCCGAATATCAAACAGCCAATTCGCGGTCGCTGGTTGAGGCACTTTCTGGAGCGCGGTATAATCTGGCACGCGAGGAAGACGGATGACCGCCGAAGACATCAAGAGTCTAATCCAAGCCAGAGTCAGATCAAAACAATATCGCCTCAGCAGTCACGCCGAAAGTGAGCGTGAAGCCGATCAGATTGCGCATCAGGAAATTGTTGCGGCGTTGCTTTCAGA
>JBBIJS010000134.1:5233-6294 GCA_037445855.1 Chloroflexota bacterium
AGTGGATTTGGCACAACCCTCTCTTCCAAAGACCGTCCCCTCTTGGATGCAAGAGGTTTTTTTGTGTTCACGGCTTGCTCGAGTCAGCGCGGGCGTGGTATAATCCTGGCGATTTCAAGACGGGAGGCAAGCATGCCCTACGGCTACACCGGCAAAATCCTGCGCGTTGATCTGACAAATCGAAAATCTGAGATCGAGACGCACGATGACGCGTTCTACCGCACGTACCTCGGTGGGCGCGGGATGGTGGCATACTATTTGCTGAACGAATTGCCGCGCGGCATCGATGCGTTCGATGCGCGAAACATTTTGGTCTTTGCGGCGGGACCGCTGACCGGCGCGGCGGTGTCTGGGCAGGGGCGCAACGGTGTAGGCGCGAAATCGCCGCTGACGGATGGCTTTGGCAACGCGGAGGGCGGCGGATACTGGGGCGCGGAACTCAAGCGCGCCGGCTTCGACGGCATTATTGTTACCGGGCGCGCGGAGAAACCGGCGTACCTCTGGATTCACGACGGCGGCGTGGAATTCCGCGACGCGGCGCACCTGTGGGGCAAGACGACCGGCGAAACCGAAGACGCGCTGCGCGCGGAACTCGGCGACCACGCGCTGCGCACCGCGCTGATCGGTCCCGCGGGCGAAAAGCGCGTGCGCTTTGCCGCGATCATGAACGATCGTTCGCACGCCGTCGGGCGGAACGGCTTGGGCGCGGTGATGGGATCGAAGAATCTGAAAGCAGTCGCGGTGCGCGCCAAGCCGGGCAAGGGTGCGATGGAAATCGCGAATCCTGCCGGCGTGCAGCAAATTTCGAAATGGATGGGCGCGCATCTCGATCTGGTCGCGGGCTTGCACGACCACGGCACCGCGCGCATCTTGCGCTCGCTCAGCAAAGCCGGCGGGCTGCCGACGTACAACTTTCGCGACGGGCATTTCGACGCGCATGAGAAAATCACCGGGCAGACAATGAGCGCGTCGATCCTCGTCAAGCAAGAGACGTGTTTCGCGTGCGCGGTGCGCTGCAAGCGCGTCGTGCAGGTACAGGATGATCCGGCTGGGGCGACCAC
>JBBIJS010000134.1:6394-7780 GCA_037445855.1 Chloroflexota bacterium
TGGGGCGACCACGCAGGGTCGCCCCTACGTTGATCCATTGTACGGCGGACCGGAGTACGAAACGCTCGCCGCGTTCGGCTCGTTGGAAGGGATCGACGATCTGATCGCGCTCGCCAAGGCGAACGAGTTGTGCGCGGCGTACGGCTACGACACGATTTCGCTCGGCGCGGTCATCGCGTTCGCGATGGAATTGTTCGAGCGCGGCATCCTATCGCCGAAAGAAACCGACGGGATCGATCTAAAGTTCGGCAACGCGCGTGCGATGTTGCGGGTGATCGATCAGATCACGCGGCGCGAGGGTATCGGCGATGTGCTGGCGGAAGGCGTGGCGCGCGCGGCAAAAACGATCGGGCGCGGCGCGGACACTGCGCGATTCGCGATGCACGTGCATGGGCAGGAAATTCCAATGCACGAGCCGCGCTTGAAGCAAGGTCTCGGTGTCGGCTACGCGGTATCGCCGACGGGCGCGGATCACAATCACAACATTCACGACACGCTGTACACCAAAGAGGGCGAAGCCATTAGCCAGCTGCGCGAACTGGACGCAGAGATCCGCCCGTTGCCCGCGAACGATTTGAGCGCGGACAAGGCGCGGATGGTGGTCGCCGGCACGAATTGGATGCACCTGTTCGACAGCGCGGTGATGTGCATGTTCCTGCCGTACTCGCCAGAGCAGCTGACCGAGTTGCTGAACGCGGTCACCGGCTGGGACGCAGACACGCGCGAGTACCTCCGCGTCGGCGAGCGCGCGGCGACGCTGGCGCGCGTCTATAATCTGCGCGAGGGCTGGGACGCGCGCGGCGATACGCTGCCGGCACGGTTCTTCGAGCCGTTCAAGACCGGTCCGCTCGCCGGCGTGCCGCTGCCGCGCGATCAATTCGCGGCGGCGACGCGCGAGTATTATCGACTGATGGGCTGGGACGAGAACGGCGCGCCAACGCGCGCGCGGTTGCGCGAGTTGGGAGTGGAGTCAGTCGCCAATCTTCAGTAGTCAGTCGTCAGACCAGAAAATCAAAATGCCACCTGCTCTCAGGTCGAGAACAGGTGGCAAGTTTTTTCTGACTACTTTGGCACTATTAGATTTGAGGGGTGTGCGCTCTCTAGCGCACATGACGGCGTTAGAGAACGCCTACCTCTTGTCTACGGTGCTGCCAGCGCGGCGTTCGATTTCGTCGCCGCGTCTTTGATCGCGTCGGCTGGCGCCATCTTGCCGTTGGCAACGGCAACCATCGCATCGCCGATGAAGTTGCGGATGGGATTCCACGCCGCCATCGTCGGCTCGCCGCGACCGTACTGCAGCCAACCGTACGCGGTGCCGTAGAGCGGATTCGCCTTGATGAAATCCGTCAGCGCGTCTTTGGTCGAGGCGCGCGCGGGGAAGTACGA